>CAJPTO010000122.1 GCA_905373605.1 uncultured Prevotella sp. | reverse complement strand
ATGTATCCTATCTCAACAGTAAATGGCGCAACAAAATGACGCCCTTTACGCTTTTGCGGTGCAAAGGTACGCAACATCACGTGTTGTGACAATACCTAAAAGTGGTGAAACACAGCTATTCAGCTCTAGGTTTTTTATGATATTTTGCTTTCGTGAATGTACATCACGCTGTTCATAGGTTAACTCAAATATTCACTTTTCAATTTCATTATGGCTCACACCGTATTCTATTTTAGGTCTGTGCCATGCCATTGTGTCTTGTGCCCTAACCAAAATTGCGCCTTGAAAGCAACCTGCATGCGTTATTTCGTGGGCGAACAAGCACCAACGAGCCTCACACGTGGCTCTGCTGTCTACCCGAATGCATTGAAGGCGATGGCTGCGAACATTATTTTGAGAAGCGCGTGACGCGTGTTGCGTGGAGATTTCACACACTTTTCAGCGAAGTGAAGCGCAAAGACGATGTGTCCTTGCGCAATGAAATCAAAACTTTTCTTGGCGGACATGGCACTTACTACAGCTACATGAATGGCCAACGCACCCTTACTCCCGAACAACAAGCGGTGGATACTCGACCTGTTTCGCGACTATGGCTGCACCGCAAACCTTGTTTTCATCCATTATGCCAACGTTTATGATTTCGGTTAAATGCATTTAGGGCATTACCAACAGCGTGGTACTGCCGCTACCACATGCTGGTAGTGCCACTACCACGCGCTGGTATTGCCGCTACCAGTGTGTGGTAGCCACGCTACCGCTGCGTGGTATCTGCACAGTCACCAATCGGTTGCATGTACAATCAAGTCAAAAGGCATCTTGTTTTCCCGATTAATGCCTCGTCTTCAACAAGGTCTACAACTTCTTTCGCTGTGTTTTTAGAACCGATTGTTTTATAAATTAACCACCACACCAAAGTAAACCAGTCGTTTTTGCAGGCGTTCTATCTGCTTATTTGCATATTGTGCGTCGTAAAAAACATAGTTGGCGTTGGTTCGGTTGAGGAGATTTGTGAGCGTGAGATAGGCCACGACACCAGCCCTGCCCACTTGAATATACTTGTTTAAAGCGAGATTTATTGAGATGTAACGTGGCAATTGCTCACTATTATATGCACCATAAATAGGGTAGGGGGGTGTCCCAATGTCGTATTTTCCCACAATGGGTGTGAAATATCGGCCAGGATGGTATAGGCAATTCAGCGAAGCATTGAACAACTTGATGTTGGTATAGCTTATTTCCAGCTTTGCCGTGTGGCCGAAGTCGTTTTCGGCGCGTTGCCATTTGTTGTCGATGAAGGTGGTAGCCATCAGGTAAGTGTAGCTTGCTTTGGCCGTTAAGTGGGGCCAAGCGTACTTTCCCGCCAGTTCAACGCCCGTTATGCGATGTGCAATGGGCATCGTTTCTTGGCTGTAATGTGAAAGAAACGGCAGGCGTTCGCGCTTGTGATAGAGGGCGGCAGACCAAGTTAGGTTGGTCGCCGTGTGCGAATAATCGAGTGATAGCTGCCTGGAAAAAGCCTTGTTGAACGCCCGTGCGTAATAGTTTGGTCGGTTAATGGCATTGTATTCGCCAAAGCTGGCAATGAAAGCGTTGTGCTTGTTGGGGCTATACTTGATGTTGGCTTGGTGAGAAAGCGCGCCGCTGAACTGCTTACTTGCCATTTGGCGTATGCCACCACCGATAGAAAGTTTGCTCGTTTGCCATTTGCCATAAACATATCCTTCGGTTTTGTTCATCCATGTGGCAGATTTTCGGTAGGCATGCGCATTGCTTGGGTGCACGAGAAAATAGGCCGAGGGGTACTCTCCATCGTATTCGTACCTGTAATATTCGTTGTCTAAGCCCACGGCCACCGAGAGTTCTTCGGTAAAGCAATGTTTCCACGTTGCAGAAACGAACGTAGAAAACTGCCTTGTGTGGTCGGTTATGCTGCCGAAAAGATAATGGGTGGCAGCCGCATCTGTGGCAAAATTAATGGCGAAGGCGTTTTTCCAGCCAACGCTATAAGCCCAATTCACGATGTTGAAGTTGCGTTTGTTGGTGGCGTTTTGCTCTCCGCGATAGTTGAATAGCCCGCGGTTGGCGGCATAACGTTCGTTGATGTAATACGAAAACAGGTTGATATACATACCTCTGGATATTTGCGTACGCAGATTAAGGCCTGCATCTGCCGAGCGGAAATGCCTTAAATGGCTAAGCCCTTTGGCATTTAAGGGGCGATAAAGTTCGGAAGACTGCAAGTTTCCATAGACCTGTGCGAAGCTGTTTAAGCCCATTAGGAAGGATGTATGGAAAGCACCAATGCCGGCTAACGAAGCCGACAAGTGTGTGCGTTGCGAACAAGAAGGGGCGTTGGTTGTGCGAATGTTCACGATTCCACCCGTGGCATTGCCATATTCCAATGGCGGATTGCTGGGATAAACAAATTGTTCGCCAACGATGTCTGCATTAAAGAGGCTGAAGTTGCCCATTCCGTCCAGCTGTTGGTTGCGCACAGGGTTGTAAATCGGTACGCCGTTCACCACCACTCTGTTATATCCACTCGCGCTACCTCGCAGTTCGGGGTTGGCACTCTCTGTTGTAGGCGTGCTGTATGCCATCATGGCCACGGCTTTCAGAGGGTCGGCAGAAGCTGAAGGGTTCGTCAGCACTTCCCATTGCGTGAGTTTTGTTACGGCAAACTCCTTGCTAGAAGTGGCATCTACAAGGATTTTCACTTCCGCGATGGTAGCCGTGTTCGGCATTAGCTTTATTGTGAGGTTGCCGAGAGGCGCATTTGTAGCTAAGGGCAGGGCATATTCTTTATACCCCACATACGTTACGAGGAGCGTATCTGGGAGAATGCCGTCTTGAAGGGCCAACTCAAAGTGCCCGTCTTCATCGGCAATGGTGCTGATGTGCGCGTGCTGCTTAAGGAAAACACTTGCGGAAAAGGCCGGTTCGCCATCTGCAAACACCGTTCCGCGAATGGTTTGCGAGCGGCAATGAAAGGCTGGCAGAAACCACAACGTTGCAAAAACGATAAGCTTGATGCCAGTCTTCATTCGCCACTTTGCTGCAAGTGCGCGGCACTTAAAGCTTGTTTTCATATTTCTTCAGTTCTGG
This sequence comes from uncultured Prevotella sp., assembly GCA_905373605.1. Lineage (GTDB taxonomy): Bacteria > Bacteroidota > Bacteroidia > Bacteroidales > Bacteroidaceae > Prevotella. The sequence continues at coordinate 5,691 of CAJPTO010000122.1, read as the reverse complement.
TGCGTTAGGAAATTCCGCCTTAGCCTTTTGGTAGATGCCTTTCGCCTTATCTTTATTTCCTGTAGCTAGAAGATATTCCAGCAGCAAGTTGTAAGCTTCTTTTCTGCCCCACGTGGGTTCGTAGGGGTTGTTTGTCTTGGGCATTGGCTGCGCCAATGCCTTTTCGAGCAAGCCTTCGCACCTTTGTTGTCCGCCGAATTGTTTCGGTGTGTAATAATCTAGCATGCCAAGCACATACCATGCGCGCGGATTTTTGGGGTCGGCTTGTGTGGCTTGCTGGGCATTGTTTGCACTTTTTCGGGCGATAACGGCGGCATCCATGCCAGTAACAAACTTAATGCTAACAGCTTGCAGATAGGCTAGGAGTGCAAGCTCTTCGGTGTTTTTATCATTTTGCGCCGCTATTGTTTGCTCTCCCTCGTTAATGCACGCTTGCGCTTGCTGGTCTTGCTTAACTGCTAGGTAGTAAAATGCCTTGTGCAGCAGGCAAAATCCAAGCCAATAGCTGTACACTCGGTTGGGTTTCTTGGCTTTCAGCTCGTTTTCGACATTGTCTAATGGCGCAACGCTTTGGCTAACGAATGCTTCGTCTACAGCCTTTGCAATGGCTTGTTGGTAATTTTTGTTTTGGGATTGTGCATCTTTTGTTTGTGCCTGCATGGCAAAAGCCAGGCACAGCGCGATGATTAGCATCAGGTTTCTCTTCATAATATCAACGTTTGTGTAAGCTTGTGGGCTTACGGGTTAGTTATATGGTTCATGTCGGGTAGGTAAGCAATGGTGCTGCCCCTGTGTGGAAGCGGACATTACTTGTGGATTTGTCATTTCTGATGTGTTGTTTTCAATCTCATGGCTATATGTTTTGTGCCCCTCTTCGGTGCATTCCCAGACAAGCGGTGGGCGTTGCATTGCGTGAGAACGATTGTTGTATGTGGCAAATTTAGTAAAAAAAGCGATAGGTTGTTTCTTTGGAAGGTACAAATTTGTTGGATTGTTAGTTGACAAGTTAACGAGTTGACCAGTTAACAAGGCATCGTGGTTTACTAAAAACGTTGCTTTGGGGGGCTATAATGCGAATGTTGAAGGGCGATAAACAGAAAAAGGGGATAGGCAAAGGCATGTGTTTGATGCCATTTGCCTATCCCCTGCAGAAGAAGTGGCGTGCGTTTTACGCCTTTTTGCTCTGTTTCAGTTCTTCTTTTAAGAAGCGAGGCGTAAATCCTGCCTTGCTTTTGGCTACCTCTTCGGGTGTGCCAGACGAAAGAAGCAGGCCGCCGTTTCGCCCGCCTTCGGGACCCATGTCGATGATGTGGTCGGCCAGTTTAATCACATCGAGGTTGTGTTCGATGATAAGCACCGTGTTGCCGCGGTCTACCAGCTTCTGAAGCACGTCCATGAGTATGCGAATGTCCTCGAAATGCAAGCCCGTTGTAGGCTCATCAAGGATGTAAAGCGTCTTTCCCGTGTCGCGCTTGCTCAGTTCGGTGGCCAGTTTTACGCGCTGACTTTCACCGCCCGAGAGCGTTGTTGAGGGCTGCCCCAGCTTGATATAGCCAAGGCCAACATCCTGAATGGTCTTTATCTTTTGCAGGATGTTTGGCACGTTTTCGAAGAACTCCACCGCCTGGTTGATGGTCATGTCCAGCACATCGGCAATGCTCTTGCCCTTATAGCGCACTTCTAGCGTTTCACGGTTGTAGCGTTTGCCGTGGCACACCTCGCATGGCACCATCACATCAGGCAGCACGTTCATCTCGATTGTCTTGTATCCGTTGCCCGAACAAGCCTCGCAGCGTCCGCCTTTCACGTTAAATGAGAAGCGTCCGGGCTTATATCCCCTTATCATTGCTTCGGGAAGGTTTACGAAGAGGTTGCGGATGTCGTTGAAAACGCCGGTGTAGGTGGCAGGATTGGAGCGTGGTGTGCGTCCAAGTGGCGACTGGTCTACGTTCACCACCTTGTCAACGTTGTCTATTCCCTCCACTTTGTCGTACGGCATGGGCTTTTTGAGCGAGCGATAGAAGTGTTGCGAGAGTATGGGTTGCAGCGTTTCGTTGATGAGTGTCGACTTTCCCGAGCCGCTTACGCCCGTTACGACGATGAGTTTGCCAAGCGGTATCTCCACATCCACGTCTTTAAGGTTGTTGCCTTTCGCTCCTCGTATCCAAATGCTTTTGCCATTGCCCTCGCGTCTGTGTGTGGGCAGGTCTATTTTCATGCTCCCGTTAAGGTAATTAGCCGTGATGGTGTGGCCGGCAAGCATGTTTTTGGGTGTTCCTTGATACACCACCTCACCCCCTTTTCGGCCAGCCTTGGGGCCTATGTCAATGATATAGTCGGCTGCCAGCATCATATCCTTGTCGTGTTCCACAACGATGACGGTGTTGCCAAGGTCGCGTAGCTCTTTAAGGGAAGCAATCAGCCGCTCGTTGTCGCGTTGGTGCAGGCCGATACTCGGCTCGTCGAGGATGTAAAGCACGTTAACCAGCTGCGAACCAATTTGCGTTGCGAGCCTGATGCGTTGGCTTTCGCCGCCCGAAAGCGACACCGACTGGCGGTTGAGCGTGAGATAATCGAGGCCCACTTCGAGCAAGAAGCTCACGCGCGTTCGTATTTCCTTCACTATTTCTGCAGCAATCTTCCGGCCTTTAGTGTCGAGGTGCTCCTCAACTTGGTCTAACCACGTCTTCAGTTCGCTGATGTCCATGCTTGCCAGCTCGGCAATGTTCTTGTCCCACACGCGATAAGCCAGCGATTCGCGTTTGAGTCGTTGTCCTTTGCATTCGGGACACTGGCACGTGGCCAGGAATTGGTCGGCCCATTTTTGGCTGCTTGCCGAGTCGTCGTTGTCCATTACGCTCCTAAGATACTTTATCAGTCCATCGTAAGTGCTGAAAAAGTCGCTCGAGGTGTGTACCAGTTCCTTGGCAATCTTCACCCTTTCCATCGAGCCGTATAGTATTTCGTCGAGAGCTTCTGAAGGAACATCCTTGATGGCCGTCTTCAATTCGCAGTCGTATTTCTTGAGAATGGCGTCAATTTGCCAAAAAATCATCTGGTTCTTATATTTTCCCAGCGGAGCAATTGCGCCTTCGTAGATGCTTTTCTCGTTGTCGGGGATAACCTTTTCGAGGTCTATCTCGTTGACATAACCCAGACCTTTGCACTTTGGACAAGCCCCTTCGGGCGAGTTGAACGAGAAATTGTTGGGTGCCGGTTCGGGGTAAGAGATGCCCGTAACGGGGTCCATGAGTCGTTTGGAGTAGCTTTTGAGCTCGTCGTTGTCCTTATCCAATATCATGATAACGCCATCTCCCTGCTTCATGGCCACCTCAATGGTTTTCTTAAGTCGCTCGTCGTCTTTGCCTTGAACCTTCAATTTGTCTATCACCACTTCGATGTTGTGGTTCTTATAGCGGTCCACTTTCATGCCACGCGTTATTTCCAGCACTTCTCCATCCACGCGCATGTAGAGGTATCCCTTGCGGCGCATGCTCTCGAAGAGTTCCCGATAGTGTCCTTTTCGTTGGTGAACCAGTGGTGCCAGAATGTAAATGCGCTTGTCGGCATAGCGTTCGAGAATCATTTCGATAACCTTTTCTTCGGTGTATTTCACCATTTTTTCGCCCGTGGCATAGCTATAAGCAGTGCCGGCCCGCGCATAGAGCAGTCGCAGGTAGTCGTAAATCTCGGTTGTTGTGCCAACAGTAGAGCGTGGGTTCTTGTTGGTTGTCTTTTGTTCGATGCTGATAACGGGGCTAAGGCCTGTTATCTTGTCCACGTCTGGCCGCTCCATTCCGCCCAGGAAATTGCGGGCGTAGGTGGAGAATGTCTCCATGTATCGGCGTTGTCCCTCGGCAAAGATGGTGTCGAAAGCCAACGACGACTTGCCCGAACCCGAAAGTCCGGTGATTACCGTGAGGCTGTTGCGCGGTATTTCCACATCAACGTTCTTGAGATTGTGCACGCGCGCTCCCCACACGTTTATTTTTTCGTCTTGCATTGTTGTTGTTGTCCTGTAGTTATTGCTGCGAGTGGTGTGTTGTTTTCCCCTCCAGCTATCTTGAAAGTCCCCTTGTTGGTGGGGCACATCATTCGATATAGTTCCTTAGTAAGTTCACATCTTTCTTGATGTTGAACACCTTTCCGTCGGCCCCTTTGGCGTTAACCTGCACAAAGTAGACCCCCTCTTTCACGTCTTGCCCGTTAAACTTGCCGTCCCATCCGCCTGCAGGGTCCGTCCATTGGTAGAGTTTCTGCCCCCATCGGTTGAAAATGTAGGCTTTAAACTCCACAAGCGACTGATAACCCGGCTTGGCTTTGTACACATCGTTAACGCCATCGCCGTTGGGTGTAAAGGCATTGGGCATCTCCAGCTTGCTTTCGGCGATGCTAACGCGTATCGGTTCGGCCGTTAGCCAATATTCTCTGGTGTATTCCACCGTGTCTGTTCCTTGCACAAAGGTGGCGTAGAGTTCCACATAGTGGGTTCCGGCGGTTGTAAACGTCACCTCAGTGTCCCGTTCAAAGCGCGATAAGTAGGGCGTTTGTCGGCGTGGGTCGGTGTAAAACCGCCATTCGTAGTGTGCATCCCAGCCATCGGCGTTGGCCGTGTTGGCCTCGAAGCGCGCCCTAAGCGGTGCCGAACCTTGGTAGTCGCTGCTTTGTTCTTCGCCGTTGGAGGTGAAGAAGGTGGCTACGGGGCTTATTGTGGGCTGTTCGTCGGCGAGAGCGAGCGTGCTCATGGCCGCGAAAATCAATGTGAACAAAGTGCGTGTGATGGTTTTCATCCTATAAGTTGTCTAAGTGTTGTGAGCTGTTGGCCTCCATTTCGTCGGCCACGATGTCTACCAAGATGCCCAAGTCGGCGGCCGAATGGTTCTTCATGTTCAGCCTTTGGGTGGTTTTTAAGAGGATTTCTCCCAGTTTTACGCGCACATCGTTGGGTGCGATGTCCATCATTTGAATTGCGCGCACCAGCAGGCTAATGGCCTTGGGCATGTCTTTAACCAGCCAATAGGCGGTGGCAGCATGCAACAAGTCGTTTGGTTCGGCCACATCAGTGTTGTTGATGATGTGGTTGAGTAGGTCTATCGCTGCTTCGGGTTTGTTTTGTTGCAGTTGCGCTTTGGCCAATGCACGGCGCACGTCCATGTTGTCGGGGTGTTCGTAGTTGAGTTTGAACAAGATGTCTGTGCCCTCTTTCAGCTTTCCGTGAGCAATCTTGCCTTGTCCCAGCAACATTTCATCGTCTATGGAGAGCCTACCTTGGCTTTGAAATCGCTCCAGCGTGGCTTCTGCGCTGGTGAAGTCGCCGCTTCTCATGCACGCTTTCACGTATTCTTGGGCTATTTTCTCGTCATCGGGCATGCGTTGCAACAGTTTAGCCAAGTGTTTTTTCGCCCTTTCGTACCTGTTGGTGTGGTTGTCGGCCATAGCGCGCAGGTAAGTCCACTCGTCGTTGTCTTCAAACGCGAGATACCCGCCTTGCGTGTCGGTGAAGATGTCCAACAGTTGCCACAAGCCTTTTCTTAAAAGGAACTTGCCAAATGGCACGAATTGCGACGGCAAGCCCACCTGTGACAGCAACTGGTTGTCGAAAAACAAGCCCCGCATGATGATGCCGCCATCCTGGAAGGGGTTTACAAATACCTTGTTGAGCGGACTGAGGAAGAAAAAGCGGTACAAGTC
>CAJPTO010000121.1 GCA_905373605.1 uncultured Prevotella sp. | reverse complement strand
GCTTTCTGTTTAGCCGCCCCGCTGCCGTGCGCCCCCGTGATATACTTCTTCTTTTTGGCTTTGGTTTTCACCTTGTCGTCTTTCTTTTCGCCGCCTGGGCCACCTTTGCGAAAAGTCATTCCGCCGCTTTGTATAATCTCGTCGATGTCCATGTGAATGCGTTTTGGTGTTAATGATGAAACAAACGCACGCCAGTAAAGGCCATCGCGATGTTGTATTTGTCGCAAGTGGCAATAACATGGTCGTCGCGAACCGAGCCGCCGGCCTGCGCTATGAAGCTTACACCACTCTTATGTGCGCGTTCGATGTTGTCGCCGAAGGGGAAAAAGGCATCGCTACCTAGGCACACACCGTGGTTTTGAGCAATCCATTGGCGTTTCTCTTGTGGCGTTAAGGGTTCGGGTTTGGTCTTGAAAAACTGCTGCCAAGCCCCCTCTGCCAGCACGTCTTCGCTCTCATCGCCGATGTAAAGGTCGATGGTGTTGTCGCGGTCGGCACGCCTGATGTTGTCTACAAAGGGCAAGTTCATCACCTTTGGGTGTTGGCGAAGCCACCAATTGTCGGCCTTGTTGCCGGCCAAGCGCGTGCAATGTATGCGGCTTTGCTGGCCCGCACCGATGCCGATGGCCTGTCCGTTCTTAACGTAACACACCGAATTGCTCTGCGTATACTTCAGGGTGATGAGCGAGATGATGAGGTCGCGCAGTGCTTCGGGCGTGAAAGCCTTGTTTTCGGTGGGGACGTTCTCAAACAGTTTCGGGTCGTCAAGCCGTATTTCGTTGCGCCCTTGTTCGAACGTTATGCCGAAAACCTGTTTTCTTTCCAGCGGTTCGGGCGTATAGGTGGGGTCAATTTGCAACACGTTGTAGGTGCCTTTGCGTTTCTCTTTAAGTATGGCAAGAGCCTCGGGGGTGTAGCCTGGGGCGATTACCCCATCCGAAACCTCGGGCTTGATGAGCAAAGCCGTGGCCTCGTCGCATGTGTCGCTCAGTGCAATGAAGTCGCCATAGCTGCTCATTCGGTCGGCTCCGCGAGCCCTGGCGTATGCGCAAGCCAAGGGGGAGAGCGGCATTTGCACATGGTCTACAAAGTAGATGCGCTTCAATGTCTCGCTAAGCGGAAGCCCAACGGCGGCTCCTGCGGGCGAAACATGTTTGAAACTGGCTGCTGCAGGCAGACAGATGGCGGCTTTAAGCTCCTTAACCAACTGCCAACTGTTGAGCGCATCAAGGAAATTGATGTATCCCGGGCGGCCGCTAAGCACCTTTATGGGCAGTTCGCCATTGGTCATAAATATGCGCGATGGCTTTTGGTTGGGGTTGCAACCATACTTCAAGGCAAGTTCTTTCATCTCTTATGGGTTTTATTGCCTTGCAAAGATAGTAAAAAATAATGGTATTTGGCTAAAACGTGTCAGTAAACGGGCTGTTGAGTGAGCGAGTTAACTGAAATTGTTGTTGTGTGAAAGTAGTTGTATGTTTCTCGTGTTTATTTGAAATGGCATATAAGCAGGTAGGCCCATACGCACAATTCCCAGGCCACAAACGCAAAGAATGCGCGTTTATGGCTTAGCGTGTGTTGTGCTTTGTCGTAAAGCTGTTGCACGAAAGGCTTTCTCAGCCACCATCCACCCACTAGCGCGAGGGTGAAAACGAGGGCGGCCGGTGCAACAAGCAGCACATTGGGATTGGAAACAAGGGCTTGCCACGGCTCTCCATGCAGCAGTAGTGTTAGTCCGCGCGTTGTTCCGCAGGCCGGACAAGGCAAGCCTGTTGCCAAACGCAAGGGGCAAACAACGATATGTGTTGGCCAAAATGCGTTCAGCAACAGCCAAGCCACGCCTGTAAAATAAATAAGCGTGGCCAGTTTGGCTTGTTTTGTTGTTGTCAATGGGCGCTTGTTGTGTGCGATGCAGCCGTTTGTTGCACCTTGTGGGCACGTTATGGCATGTACAAGGTGTTTGCCGGCTGCTTTAAATGATGCTCATCAGCTTTTCAAGGTTGTGTTGGCGTGCCGCATCCATGATAAGGAAGAGGTCGATAAGTGCCCAAAGGCCCAAACCACCGCAGGTTACCAGCTTGATAACGCCCAGAGTGGTGTCGCCGATGTAAAAGCGGTCGATGCCTAAGCTTCCTGCAAACAGCGAGATGATGAGGGCTGTTATGGGGTCTTTAAACTGCATGCAAACGAGCGTTGTCACTTGTTCTTCGCTTAGGTTCTCGAATATCTCGCGAATTTGTGGCAGGCTGGTTTCAGGGAAGTACTTGCTGTAGGTGGCTAGCAACATGTTTACGTCTTTCTCCATTGTTTTTTGTGTTTTTGTTTCGATGCAAAGGTACACATTTTTTGTTGCAAGATGTTGTTAGTTTGTAATTTTTTGGGTTTTTGCCGTCTTACAAAATGGTTTTGCAAAACCGCTGTTATTAAAAAACAGCACACAGCAAACGTATCGTTGGCAAGTCGGCGGGTGAATGGGAATGAGGTTGTCTTGTTTGCAAGACATGTACCTGTGGCTTTCCAACCCCATTTAGTTGACATCTTGTTTTGTTTTTTTTATTTTACAAAACGATGTTTTGCCACGCGTCATTCTAGCATTTTCCAAGTGCCTTAAAGCGGCAAAATGCACTTCGTTTCCTTATTCTTCAAATGGCTTTTGGGCAAACAGAGAGTGCGAAATGCTGCATTTTGCATCGTTTAGCTTTGCTAGATTGTTGCCAAGGTGTGTTTTTTGAGCAATGTTTTTACCAACTTTTCCACCTATTCGATGGCATTTGATGCCCCCTTTTACTTTTGCGACAAGGCCGTTTTCGCGGATTGCTTTGCTATTTGATGCTTTTAGCAAGGCTAAGTGTAAGAGTTAGCCATGCTAAGTGCCGCATAAAGCGAAGCTTTTTCATGCAAAAAGCAAGGCTATATGGGGCATTTAGCATTTGTCTTGTGCCAAAATGGGGCTAAAAGCCGCTAAATGGCTTGCCAGATGCCGACACTCACCCCTTGCTTCCTCGCAACAACCCCATGCGAGAATGAGATATTTGCGGGCGATGGGCAAATTGCAGAGCGCAAGGGCAGCCATAATGTTAAAATTTATGCTGAAAACTTTACATGTCGAGATGGTGTGTACCCTCAATACGCGCCATTGCGTGTGGGAGAAGACTGCAAAGAACAAAATATAGTCAAACAAAATTGGTATAGGAAAACTTCTCTTAGAAAGGTGTAACACGTGCATGGCATGGTGTCAATAAATCCTCGTTTCGCTCGGAACGTACACTTATTGCCTGCTTATGGTGCACCTATGGCTTTCCAAATCCAATTTTGTTTGACTATAAAAAGACGATGGACGTTAGCACCGAATTTTTAGATCCAGTTTGTTATGAACAAACAAACATGCAAACTTAAAGCCTAAAAAGGCGAATGCGCTCACTTCACAAGCACCTTCTTCGTGGTTCCGTCGCTCATCTTGAGGATGTTAACGCCAGGTTGTGGCGCGTAGATGCGAACGCCTTGCAGATTATAGCGTGCCACTTCGGCGGCATTGTCATGTTGTGCAGGGGCGTTTATGGCTGTTACAACAGCTTTGAGGTCGTCTTCGATGTCTTCGATGCTCGAACTTCTCCAGTCGTTGGAATTCTCATAGGCCTTCTTGCAGCCCTTAACAACATGCAAGTTTATCTGTCCGGGTGCCTCGGCGAAGATGTCTTCGTGGCATTTGGGCGGATTGATGGCATAAACGTTGAGCGTTGTTTCTTGGCTATTGTAGGCCAAAAGCTTTGCGCCAACGTATTCGAGTGTGGAAGGAAGCGTAAGGGTTACGAGCGAATAGCACGATGTGAACATGCCATCGCCAATGCGTTTAACGCCTTCGGGGATGGTGGCTTCCTCAATGTCGCTGTAATAGAAACAACTGTCGCCTATTTCGCGTACGGTTGAAGGGATGTTTACTTGAAATCCGGTGTACGTGAACGCCCATTTGCCAATCTTCACCAGTCCTTCGGGCAGTGTCACATTCAAAAGCCGTGCCTTTTTCTTTTCGGCCTTGTCTGTAATGAGCTTGTAAGCGTTTTGCCCGTTGGCTTCTTGGAAAGCGCCAATGGCCAATTCCTTCACCGTTGCAGGCACAACGTAGCTGTTTCCGCGTTTGGATGTGGGGTAGCAGAAGAGAATGGTTTGGTTTTTGTCGAACAACACGCCGTCGGTAGATGCGTAATGTGCGTTGGCCGCATCTACATTGATGGCTTCGAGGGCGTAGCTAGAGGCGAAAGCGTCTTCACCAATGTAGGTAACACCTTTAGGGATGCTGATGGCAGAGATGTTCTTTGCTCCGCCGAAAGCCATTTGGCCGATGCGTTGGATGGCTTCTGGCACTTGCACTTGGCCCTTACCCTTCATGAAACATTGCAACAGGGTGTTGTCTTCGTTGCGGATAAGCAGGCTATCCACAAGGTCGAAGTTGTCGTTTTCAGCCGGAACGCTCACTTCGCGCAGATCTTTGAGGTGGGCAAAAGCCCCTTCACCAATCTTTTCTAGCGATGTGGGCAGGTTAACGCGCTGCAAGTTGGTGCCTACGAAGGCACATTCGCCGATGTTTTTCAGCCCTTCGGGCAGGTCGGCCCAACGAAGCGAGTTGGTGTAGGCAAAGGCATATTTGCCTATTTCTTTAACCGTGGTGGGCAAATACACATAAAGCACGTAGGTGAAACCACGCAACCAACCATCGGGAACGCGTTCCACCTGAGCATCTTGCAGGTTGATGCTGTGCAAGTCGTCCAACGAACCGGGCTTGGCCAGTCTTGCAATGAAGCGCATGTCGGCCTCGTTTAGCGGCCCTACGACACGAAGTCCTTGCCATTTGTCGGGACTGGCATCGGCAAAGGCTTGCTCGAGCGTGCCGGGTTGGGTAACTTGCAGGGTGGTTTGGTTGAAGAACGCGTCTTTTTCGCTGTTCTTCCCTGTTTGTGCCATAACGTTCAGTGCACAAACGATGCAAAATAATTGCAGTATAATTTTTCTCATAAGTGTAAATATTAGGTGTGATATGTTTCTGATTTTATGTTTAGGCTGGTTCTAAAAAATCCGCTTAAGCGTTCAAGTCCTTTTTGTTCATTTTGGAACCGGCCTTATCGTGAAAGCAAAAGGGGCTTTGGACGGCATGTTCTCTGCCGTTCGAAGCCCCCTAAGAGCTTATTTCACGAAAGCTTTGCGTTGGCTTTTTGCCTTATGGTCGGTAAGTGCCGCCCATGTTTCGTCGGCATCGTAGGCGGCTTTGTCGCCGTTTGGCACTTCCAGTTTGGGGTTGGTGCCAATCTTTGCGAATGCTTCGGGGTGGCATTTGGGCGGTGTGGCGGCGTGTATCTCGATGACTTTTAGTCCGTCGGAGAGGTCGAAAACGCCCTGCCCTATGTATTCCAGACTTGCCGGCAGCACCACTTTGCGCAGCGAATAGCAGGCATAGAACGTGCAATTTTCCAGTCGGCTCACGCCTTCTGGCACGATGGCTTCTTCGATGTCGGTGTAATAAAAGGCGTTGTAGCCAATGGCGCGCACCGTTGAGGGGAGGTTGACGTGCTGAACGCCGGCGAAGAGGAAGGCTTCGTGCCCGATAATCTCAAGCCCTTCGGGCAACACCACGGCCCTTAGCCCATGTTCGCGCTTCGCTGTAGCGTCTGCGTGTGCGTTTTGTCCGCCTGCTTCTTGGAACGCCCCTGCGCCAATTTTCTTCACCGTTGCTGGCACTTCGTACCAGTTTCCGTTGCGCGAGGCGGGGTAGGCGATGAGCTTGGTGCAGTCTTTGTTGAAGAGTACGCCCTCCGTGGCCGAGCAATAACGGGGATTTTGGTTGGCCACCTCGATGCGAACAAGGCTGTGTGTGGAGGCAAAGGCATCGTGGCCGATGCGCGTTACCGTATCGGGGATGTTCACCACCGTTACTTCTTGCGCCTTGCTGAAGGCCAATGCGCCGATGGAGCGTGTGCCTTGTGGTACGTTTATCTCGCCTTGGCGGAAGTTGAAGCATTGAAGCAGGGTGCTTGTCTCGTTGTCGAAGAGCAGTCCATCGCGCACTTCGTACCGCTTGTTGCCCTCGGCGATGTCGATGTTTGTAAGCTCTTTCAGGCCTGCCAGTGCGCCTTCGCCGATGTGATGTACGCCAGCGGGCAGGGCAAGTGTGCGCAGATGCAAGTTGGTGAAAGCCTGTTCGCCGACGCTTTCGAGCGTTTGCGGTAGCTCGATGCATTGCAAGGCGTTGCAATTGGCAAAGGCGAAATCGCCAATGGCTTTGAGGGACGTGGGGAAATAGAAGTGGGTGAGGAACACAAGCCCCTCGAAAGCATGGTCGGGAAGGCGTTCGATGAGGGCGTCGTGCAGGTTGATGCTGTGCAAAGAGTCCAGTTCGTTGCCAGCCGAAAGCTTGGCAAGGAATGCAATGTCGGCGGCATTGATGGGTCCCACCACGCGAATGCCCGTCATGTCTTTGGGGTTTAGTGCGTGGAAGAGGTCTTCAAGCGTGCCCGGCTCTTCGATGTTGATGGTTATGGTGTTGAAAAACGTGTCGTTGTCCTGACGATAGCCAAATGTTTGTTCGTCGTTGGGGGTTGGCGTAAGTGATATGTTCTGTGTCATGTCGCTTTTTTTGTATATGAAATGTTTTTGTGTAGCGGCTGTCTTGCAGGTGGTTTGTGGCTTGTTTTCCGTTGTTTCTGTGCTTCTGCCTGTGGAGAAGATAAGTTTAAGAGGCAAGAAGGTTCTCGTTAAGCCAACAGCCTTGTTAACTTGTCAACTTGTCAACTTGTTAACTTGTTAACTTGTCAACTCGTCAACTAACAAGCAAAGGTCATCCTGAAGCAACCTTAATTTTTGTTTGTGGTTACAAATTTACGCTTAATTGCTGTTTTGGGCAATACCTAAAAGATGGTATTTTGGGCTTTTTTGCGCATCGGTCAGTACTCTTTTCTGGGGTAGGCTTTTGTTGTGGCATAAATAATGGTGAGAACGATGCACGGCATAAAATCTTTTTTCATACCTTTGCAGCGATAGAAACGAGTGGGTTGGCCGATGTTTCCAGCCCGATAATGGCATGAAGATGATGAAGCAGGATTTAACGGCATTGGTAAAGGCCGTGGAAAGAAAGGTGGGACAGAGCATAAGTGCGGCCACCGATTTCGAGAAGTTGGCTTTTGCGTTCGCCCGACAGCATGTTACGTTGCAGCCTACGGCGTTGAAACGCCTTTGGATGCAGCTTTCAGGGGCTGAGAAACCCTCGGCAGAGATGCTGGATAAGGTGGCGTTGTTCGTGGGTTTCCAAAGTTGGAAGGATTTTAAGGACGCGCTTCACGGCGACGACGACGGACAAACCAACTACGAGGTGTAGGCGTTAGTGTACATTTTGTGTGGGCAAGCAATGCAAGATGCGCGTTGTTGTTCGTCATGTTTTCGGATTTAAGGCTTTAATCCCGACGTGGCGTGGGAAGGTAATTGTGATAGGGCTTTGAATTTAAGGGCTGTGTTTATTTTGCTATGTGGGTTGTGAAGTTCGCTCATGCAGCAAGAATAAAACTTTTTACGTGACTTTTCTTGCTCAGATGTTCGGAATGTCAAAAAATATTTATACCTTTGCAATACGAGAACCCGCCAAACCTCTCATTACGATGCTCAAATGTGCGGGTCGTTTTTATTTTATGAGTCTATGCCAAGAAAGATTGCGTTTACAAAAACATACTCCACACCACAAGAGCTTGGTGCAACTACTAAAGGAACGGGGAATGAAAATTGCGGATGATGATAGGGCGGAGCATTGTCTTTGTCACATTGGTTATTATCGTTTGTCGGCTTACATGTATCCATTACTTTCATTTCCAAAGTGCAATCACAGATTTAAGCCTGGGCTTCCTTTGATAAGGTGATGATGCTATATCGTTTCGACAAAGAACTTCGTATGTTGATATTCAGGGAGATAGAAAAGATATAAATAGCTGTGCGTTGTGCGATTGTTAATGTAGGGACCAAGATGACTAATTACCCCATTTTGGATGACAGACAGTCGAAATTTCTCTAATTCATCCAAGTTCAATTGTTTCCTGCAGGTTGGGAACAAGAGTCATTATGGCAAGGGAAAGCGGCTACCCGTAGCGGCATATAAAAACTCAAAAGCCCGACGCTCTTGCGCCGGGCTTTTGTTGTAGCTTGTTGAGTTCTTATTGTTGAGGAGCAACAACGCCGCCTCTCTTCTCCTTGATACGAGCCTTCTTGCCCGTGAGTGCGCGGAGATAGTAGAGCTTTGCGCGGCGAACCTTACCGCGTTTGTTCACCTCGATGCTGTCGATGTTGGGCGACTCGATGGGGAAGATACGCTCTACACCCACCGTGCCAGACATCTTGCGAACGGTGAAACGTTTCTTGTCTCCGTGCCCGGAGATGCGGATAACAACACCGCGATAAAGCTGGATACGCTCTTTTGTACCCTCGATAATTTTGTAAGCGACAGTGATGGTGTCTCCCGACTTGAATTCGGGGAACTTCTTGCCGGTTGCAAATGCTTCTTCAGCAACTTTAATCAAATCCATTTTGCTTGATATTTAAATTGTTTATCGTCCCAACGTAACATAGCTAGGTAACTCTTCTCCTGCCAGCGATTACGCCGAAAAGCGGTGCAAAGGTACTTATTTTCTGCGTCTTGGCCAAATTAATGGCACGAAAAGTGTGTTTTTTCGCACATTGGCTGACGCGAAAAACAAGAAAGGCAGACGGACTGACCATCTGCCTTTCTGCATTGTAGCGGGACCCAGGATTGAACTGGGGACCTCATG
>CAJPTO010000120.1 GCA_905373605.1 uncultured Prevotella sp. | reverse complement strand
GTAACACTACAGATTCTGGTCCTGTCATTCTTGGTTCGAGTCCGAGTATCCCAACAACAAGACGCGCCTCACGGGAGGTGCGTTTTTTGTTTTCCATAAACCAACGTTGCGCCAATTTAAGGCAGCAAAGGTAAGCGTTACAGCCTATAATTGCTAAAAAGAATTGGCCCGATAACCTCTTTTGTCAACAAGTCGCTAACAAATTCATCAGTACAATGCCGCTTGTACTGTGACTACAAGACCCTTGTACTGTGGCTACAAGATGCTGGTAGTGGGGCTACAAGGCTCTTGTACTGTGGCTACAAGATGCTTGTAGTGAACAACCGAACGGCTTTAGCTACACAAGAAAGTAGCAAATGCGCATGTCTCAACGGATATTATTTTCCAAAAGCAAATCTTTTTTGACTATCGCAAAGAGAAAATGTTTCAACTTGTTTTACGACAAACGACAATTGCGTGAATAAAAGGATTTGGACAGACCTGTTATTGGCTGGAAGAAAACAGAGTTCAAGATGTGGAAAACACTTGTTGAAAGGACATAGAATGTGCCCCAAGGGGCTTTTCAACAGCAGTGAGCGTGGACAACAAACTTGCGCGGCATGATAGGCTTACGAATGGGCAAGACAAAGCAAATGCAACAGTCATGTGATGTGATGCAGAAACGACATGGACAAACGGCCAAGCACAAAGCAAAACGTTAAAATTTTGCCACGAATACAAAAAAACAAGGGGCTGTTCGAGAAAGAATGTTTCGAACAGCCCCATGCAATAATCTCCTTGAAGGTTTTAGAACGTCATGCGCACCATCAGCCTAACGCCATGTTTGTGGGCAGTGGACAATTCGTTGTAGTTCAACCTACGCACATATTCCACATGCAAAATCTTGAAGATGTTGTGCACACCCAGCACAAGTTCCATGTATGGCCGCTTCGGGTCCATCACATGCGATCCCTCTGGGAAGTACATCAGCGTGGCATCGCCCGCATTTTGTTCCAAGAAGGGATTGTTCTTGTCAGTAAGTTGCCCCCACAAGCACTTAAATCCAACGTACTCGCGCCACTTTAGCTTTTTAAGCAGCGGAATGCGATTGAATATTTTTCCGTTCATGTCCCACGAAATGTCTGCACTTGCATAGCGGTCGTTCAAAAATTCCATGTTGTTGATGAGGTTGAAAGTACCGTTTTGCACAATGAACGAAAGGTTGGCAGCCGGCATAATGAGCAAAGGATAAGGCACTTTGTTCCATTGTGCGCCAGCATTGAGTTGCACATCAATCTTCCCCCAACTTCTCATCCAGAAACGTTTGTAGAGTCCTGCCTCAGAGAAGTTATAGGCATACTGGCCTCCTAAGAAGCCATTGAGGCCCATAGCATGCGACAAACTGAACACAGGCGCATCCAGATTGATGGGATAACGCCGTTGCTTGGTGTTGATATAGGTTCGTCCGGGTGCAATCTCCATTTCAAAACGCAGTTCGGTTGTACGCAACTTGCCATTGTGCAACAACTTACTGATGTTGGTTCCGGGATAGATAATGGGCGGAACAGGGTAGCTAAGTTTCTCGAAGAACAAAGCACCAGCCGCCTCGTTTTCTTCCGTTTTAAGGCTCAAAGCAGTCTTCATCCCCCACTCTTCTTCGCGTTCGAAGCTCAGCTGTTGGCGGTTGTAGAACATCATCTTGTCTACCTTAGTCCACTTCAGGGCCGTAAACACGTTGTCTTTGTCGGTTCGCATGAACTTGTCTGAAGGCGACATCACATCGTAAGTAGACTTGAAAGACACCGTGCGCTTGGGAAATTCGCGTGGCAAGTATTCCTTCTTGTTGAACGAATAGGTGATTTCGCCGCTGTAATAGTTCTTCTTGCTCTCCCACCCACGAGCCACATAACCAGCTAAGAACCAGTGTTTATTGAGGTTTGCAGTGGTTTGCGCACTGATACGCGTTCTAAACCCATCGATGAAATTGCGTGTAACCATGGTGTTTACCGGGCCAATGTCCACCTTGCTGGGATGGTTTTTGCTGCCTGTTTCAACAAAGTTCTCAATCAGGGCCTTCAATCCGAAGATGATATACTTAAATCCCTTAATCTGTTCTATGCGCCTAACAAACTCGTCCATCGACGATTCGCTCTTGCTAAGCTCCACGGTGCGATATTGTTTCCAAAAGTTGTCATCGCGCATCAAGGCGTCTGCCTCGCGTCTTTCGCGCGTATTGCCTTTAAACAGCTTTTTGGGAAGTTCGTCAAAAGCATAGTCGCCCAACCTTGTTGTGCGAATGACGATGGCTTTGGATAGCAAGTTGTTAATCTTCAACTCAACAATCATGTCATCTTCAGTCAGTGCCCAGTCGCCGTTTTCAAGCCGGCTAAACTCTTGCCTCACTTGCAAGTTCTCCACAAAGTTCACGCCCGTCTGCATGGGCAGCGTAAGATTGCAACGTTTAACATGCAAAGTGGAGTCGGCCACGATGTATAATTCGCCCCTAAAGCCGAAGTCTTGCTTGTTGTTGGGTATAAACTGCAGGTGGTAACACAGGTCTTTACCCACATAGACGGTGTCTTCGATGTAATAACGGTAAAAGTTGATGGCACCCGTTCCGATAGGGCTGGTAAAGGGATATTGCAGAAGCCGCACCTCATCATCGTAAATGTCTACATCGGTAAACACGTCTTTGAGCAATGTGTTGAGAATGTCGCCCGTTTGTATCAACTGGTTGATGCCCGTGCTGCTTTGTCCTTTGATGATGTCGCGTTCGGTTTTGGGCTGTTTTCGGTAGAGGTGTTGCGTAACCGTCTCGTCAACCGACACGGGCAGAATGAGTTTGTTGTTATATGGGCACACTTCCACCTGGTCGAGCATCCATTTTCGCTTGCCTATAAAGCCACTGTCTATTTGCGTTGGCGTAATGTCGTTCATGGCAAGTGTAATTTTCTGGTACTTGGTGTACTGAAAGAAGTCGTGGTTTTCCAATCGCGTGCGTTTCTTAGCCGCGATAACCCTGCGCATCAGCTCAACGGCAGGATTGTCTTTGCGCGAATATTTCCCCCGCTTTTGTTTCACCACCACCTCGGCCAGTTGCCGTGTGTCGGGCTTCAGCTTGATGTTGAGTGTGCTGGGTGTTGAAGATTTCACTGCCACACGCACCGAAGCATATCCCACGGCACTGAATGTGAGGGTTTGTCCCTCTTTACGCACGATGGCATACTGCCCTTTCGCTGTCCCCGACACCGCTATTTGGTGTCCCTTATAGCTGGCACTGGGATAGTATATGGTGTCTCCGGTAACGGCATCGGTAACAACACCGGTAATCTTGCTCTCTGTTTGGGCCGAAGCGTTTAGCCCAACAAACAGCATGAAGAAGGCAAAAAATATTCTATTGACTTTATAACTCATCTCCTAAATCTATTGTTTAACCTGTGTGAACATTCCCCCTAAAGACGCAAACTGCAGCCAAGAGGCTGATGGAGAAAGACACTTCATATCTAAAATAACGTTTGTTGCTCGAGCCGCAGCCAACATTGGCCAACATCGTTGGCGTGAGTGGCTAGCCTAGCAAGTCATCCAAATCTTGGATTATCAATTGTGGGATAGCCTCGTTGTAGGCTTTCTCCTCCCATTGCTCGCCTTTAAACCACGCCGTCTTGCATCCCAAGGAGCTGGCCGGCACAATATCCTTGTCGAAACTGTCGCCCACCACCAGCACTTTGTCGGCTGGCAGCTTCAATGCCTCCACACCTAGGGCGAAAATCTGTGGGTCGGGCTTGCGAACACCTACTACAGACGACTCGATGATGCTGCCAAAGAATTGTCGTAGCTGGAAATTGTCGAGCACTGCTTCGATGTTGCCATAGAAATTGCTTACCAAAACCAGTGGATAGTGTTTTTGCAGTTCCAGAAGAACCTGAAAACTATGCTGAATTACCCTGTCTAAGTCATCACAGATGAATGTCAGCAAGATGTCGTGCATCATGTCTAGTTCCAGTTGCGGCACATTAAGCCCCTTTTCACCGCGCAAGTAGGCGAGTTGCATCTTCAGCTTGGTGCTCAATACATCAGCAAACGTAAACTGTGGCATGATTATTCTGTGGGTGGCCAGCGTGCGTTCAACATGCACATAGGCGGACCTGTAATCGGCTTCGCTCACCGGAATGTCGGCTCGTTGGTAAGCATGCCAAATCACTTGCCCCCAATGGTTGCCATTGGTGTCGAGCGTTCCGCCGTAATCGAAGATAATGCCAGCTATGCCCAAGGCATTAAGTTTGCTAAACGTATGTGGTGTTGTGTGGATGTTGTTTTGCATTGGTGTTCTTATTGTTTAATCATGCCCGCACATTTGTCGCACAACTCCTCGTGTTGCTTGTGCACGTAGATGTAAATGCTGCTTAGCACGGTGAGTTCGAACAGGAAATACACCCACGGGCAGTTGGCCAAGCAAGTGGCGTAGAGCACAATGGCGCGCAGGTTGAAGCTAAGCATGTTGGTATATTTCATCAACGGGCGGCTGCCTTGCAAAAACGTGTTGCGAAGGGTGGGAGGAACGCTTTCGGCATCGCCGTAAGTGGCATTCACTTTTGCGAAGAAAGCTTGGAATTTAGGCGTACGTTTCTCCTGGCTTTTGCAATAGTTGGCGTAATTGTAGTGGAACAGGCGCTTGAACCATTCTCCACGTTTGGGCAAATGCTCGTAGATGGCGCGCTGTTGGGCGTAAGTGTCCAATTCGCTCCCTTTCTTTCCCTTAAGGAACAGCAAGTGTATCTGCCTGTAATAGTCGGCCAATGAGCTTTGCGGTGAATGGCATAGCAGGCCCGACACCGCAGCCAAGGCCCATATCCACAAACCCCACTTCATGTTGGTGTAAGGAATGAGGGTGGATTGCAGGCGCAAGCATAGGGCCACATAGATGGAAAAGAACCATAAGTCGCCCGAAAAGCCGTCGAGAACGCGCCCCAAGAGGGTTTTCTTGCCCGTAAGGCGCGCCATTTGCCCATCGGTGGAGTCGCAAAAGTTGGCCAACATCAACAATGCCACACCCAAGAGGTTGTGGTTTAGGTCGGGAAAATAAAACATATAACCAGCACCAACACCCAAGAAGATGGAAAGTATGGTGATGGCATTGGGATGTACACCCAGTTTGTTCCACAATAAGGCGAACACCAGCCCAATGGGACGTGTGAAATATATGTCGATGGTCTCTTCTGTGTCGCCACTCTTCAGCGAGTTGCGAAACAATGTCTTGAAGTTGTTATCCATTTGTCTGTTTTTTGTTTGTATTTTCAGCAAGCAACGCGTTCGCGAGTTGGGATATGGCCTCGGCAGCAGGATCTATGCAGGGCGAAAAGCTAGGCCAATCGTTAAAGTCGATGATGAAGAAGCGGCCTTCGGGCGTTACGATGCAGTCGCCGCCATACACATCGATGGCTGTTAGTCGGGCCAAACGTGTAGCAACTGCACGCAATTCGGCCAGGTTGAAGGGATAATGGTGTGCGCTGCCGTTGCGTTCTTCGTCACCAAATTTAGAGTGGCCGTTGTCTGTAGGATAAAAATGCCAAAAAAAACTGTCGGACACGCCATAAAACTTCACCAAGTCGCCCACTACATGTGCGCTAACCACCACGTCACGCACACCGCACAGGGCCATGTTGCGTTTGGTTTGCTCCACATGTGCCATGTCTTTGCAAAACACAACATCGTTTTTCGATTGTGCGGCCATGTCTGCACGCTTTACCCAATAGCCATTGTTGCCCGTTTCGGGTGGCAGGGGCAAGCCATTTTCTATCATGATGCTGTGGATGTGTCGGCGCGAAAAGGTGGCTAAGGCGAGGGCAGAGTTAAGCACCACGGCATCGCCTTGTGCTTGGCGGGCCTCCAACAGCTGTATTGTTCGGGGCAACCTGCCCATCGAAAGAAACAAGTCTGCCCGATGTTGCTCGTTAAGTTGACTTTCGGGCAGAGCAAATACGCGGTGCTGGCTCAGCCTACGAATAGTGGCATCCATGATGTTGCGGTCGGCCACCACCGAGTTTGGTGAGAAACGCTCGTCCCTATAAATGGCAATTGCGCTGCTCATTGATAAACTCCTCTGCTTTCGTTATGTCTGATGCATGGTCAATGTCTAGCACCTTGCCCATGGGATAGGCCTTCAGCTTCATGCCCTTAGCGATGAGTGCGCGTTGAAAATTGCGCATACGGCTCTCTCCTCCCTCGATACAAGTTTCGAGAATTGTTAGGCATTGGGGTGTTAATCCGTAGATGCCTGCCGAGATGTGATTGCAATTGGGTTCGTGATTGTCGAAAAATCCCGATATGTAAGGAGGGTTGTTGGTTTGCACATAGAGCGGTTTCTCATCGTCTACAAAGCCTGTTACGGCCATCATGCCGTTGTCGCCAACGGTCAATGCGGCGTTCATCGACGCCACAAAACTTGCAAATTCTGCTTCGTTGAAGATCGTGTCTACCGTTGTCAGCACGAAAGGTGATGTGCCAAGAAAGGGGCTTAACGCGTAAAGGCTGTGCATGGAACTGGGCGTACTCTTAACAATGAGTCGCAAAGGCACGCGCTTACCGTCCAAACCATCGCGCTGCAGCTGTTGCAAATGCGCGGCAACGGCAGTCATTTGCTCGTTGCATATCACCACAATCTCTTCGGCATTGTTGTTCAAAAATATCCTGATGAGCCTGTCAATGAGGTGTTCTCCCCCCACCCTAACGAGCGGTTTGGGCAGCTGCACGCCCTCTTGCGTGAGGCGCGACCCCTCTCCTGCGGCTATTATTGCATACTTCATAAATGTTATTGTTTTGAGTAAGGGGAATGAAAACATGCTGATGTAGCACCGAACAGCACTGTTTTTCGCCGTCCTTCTCGCCAACTTCCCTCTAACTTGATGTATCTGAAAATACGATGGATAATCAGAAACTAAATACAAAGATAGCTAATTGTTTGCGAACACGAAAACTTTAAGCACACAAATAGTATACAAACCTACAAACAAGAACATTGCTTGCGAAAGATTGGCCAAAGGGAAGTGCCAAAAGACTGGCGTTTCTGGGGCAGTGGCATGCACCTTACGCGTTAATGCGTGCAACGAGCACGATGCTAAAACCATGCAATCACAGCATGTTGTTGCATTGTTTGATGGACATAACCTACAAACCGTCTACCGGTTCATGCTGCCTGCACGTTTGTTTTGCATGCGCTATGCTTTTTTTTCAAGTCTTAGCCTATATTCAGAGGGCGAAATGCCTAGCCCATGCTTTATATACTTGGTGAAGTTGGGATAATTGGGAAAGCACATGCGGTCTGATATTTCGGTCAGAGTAAGACTTTGGTCTTTGAGCATGCGTTGAATTTCCTGCAGGGCATAGCCGGTTATCCATTCGGAAGCGGGACGTCCGCTGCATGCTCGACACACTTCCGAGAGATATTTCGAAGTAACGCACAGGCGGTCGGCGTAAAAAGCAATGCGCCGTTCGGTAGAAGCGTAGTCGCTTACCTGTTCCAAGAAGTTATGGAAGATGTCGGAAGCAGAGTTAGTGGCCAATTGCCTTTCGTGCAACACAGGAGAATAAATCTGCCACAAGTCGTAGAGAAAGAGCTGCAACTGGCCTCCCACCATCTCGTTGAAGAAAATATGGTTGCTATTGGATAGCCTTAGCCGAAACTCTTCAAAGTCGTGGGTGCAAAGTTTCCAACCCTCGTCATCAAGTTTTATCACTGGATGGCTTTTGATATAGACGAAAGCACGAGTGGCCCATACGCGCTCTGGATTATACTTAATAAGGAACGGGCGCGACACACAAAGGAAGTCGGCATCAAAGTCGTCACTATAATCCCATTCGCTGATTTCAGAACCAAGCTGCCATATCAAGAACTCCTGGCTATGCACCTTGTAACGTTTGCCATTCATCGTGAAATGTGCCTCTCCCTGATGGCAGAGCAGATGGATGTGGTAAAGTTTGAAATACGTGTGAGGGAACACGCCGTCTTTCTGCGTGTTCATCAAAAGAACATCTTTATCTTCCATGAGCACCTCTATATTATTTTTTCTGTGGATGAAATGAAGTAAGCAAATGCTACGCATGTTTGCAACCGCTTCCCCTCCACATGCAAAAATAAGCATTTTGTTTCAAAGGCAGAAATCCCTCGCACAACATTTCCGACAAAGCGATAACTAACAAGGCAATAATGATAACAAAGCCCACGATATTATGGTGTAACTTTGCAAATGTAATAAGCAACCAAGAATGTATAAAACAATGGTAACAGAAAAGAAGAATGTTTTTGAACGCCTCCGTTCAGGTGAACCCGTTAACATGTTCGAGCCAGCTTATGGAGCTGCTGTTGAAGAAATGAACCGCACACGCACAGCCATCTTTGACATCAACCAAATGCGCCCCGACTACATCAAGGTGCACGATGCTTTCGACCGACTTTTCAATGAGCCGATGCACGAAACCACAAACATCACCACACCTTGCCAAATTGACTTTGCCAACCAAGTGAAATTGGGCAAGCATGTTTTCATCAACCATTCTCTGACACTGATGTCGGCAGGAGGCGTAACCATCGACGACGGGGTGCAAATTGGCCCGCAAGCAACCATCGTAACCACCAACCATGACCTTAAAGACCACAATACGCTGCTTTGCAAGCATGTCCGCATAAAAAGGAATGCATGGCTAGGCGGTCGGGTAGCGGTGATGCCTGGAGTGACCATCGGCGAGAATGCCGTTGTGGCTGGTGGTGCTTTGGTGGTGAAAGATGTGCCCGACAATGCTGTTGTGGCTGGCGTGCCTGCCAAAGTGATAAAGATG
>CAJPTO010000119.1 GCA_905373605.1 uncultured Prevotella sp. | reverse complement strand
AAACAATTCGATGTTCAACAAGCGGCTGATGAACGTTCCGGCATAACTGCCCACGACACCAACAATAAAGTTCATGCAGCATCCTTTGCCTTCGCCGCTCATGATGCGGTTGGCGATGTAGCCAATTAAGAGGCCTGTAAGTATGGGCCATGCCGTGAAGTCGGCTATGTGTTCTAACATAAATGCGTTTCTTTGGTTAACATCCTTTTCCGTCTAGCCTGCAAGCAGTTCCTTGTGGGGCTTCTTCTATGTTAAGGCCTTCCATTTCGAACTTTACGCTTCCATCTTCCAACAAGAAGCATGGAATGCCAACATAGCCATGTTTCTTAGCCTCGTCGAAGGCCGGGTTGTTGTCGCGAAGGGCCAAGAATTGTTTCAAATTTCTTATGTGTTCACCAATATCAATCAATTCGTAGGCAGGATTTCCTGCCAACTGGGCCTTTACCTGAACACAGTCGGGACAGGTGGCCATCACAAATACCTTTTTCATAATCAGACCTTTCTGTAATTTTTCTAAAGTTAAAAAACGCCCGTTGGGCTTTGCAAGCCGATGGTCATAACGAGCTACCTTTTATTTTAGGCTGGTTCTAATAATTCCGCGCTAATGTTTCTTTCCGCTTTTTTGTTATGCTCTTTGCTGTCTTTGTGCTTTTATCAGGACACTTTCGCTTCATCTTTCATTTGCATAGTTGAGGATGCGCTTTCAATCGTAAACGAAAGCTGTTCAACTAAAAGAATGAAATAGAGCAAAGGCAATTTTTAGACCCTCCTTTAATCAATATGTAATGCGCGAGCCTGAACAAGTCAAACTCATGTTTGTGGGTGCAAAGATACGTTATTTATTAATGCGCACCAAATATCTCTTTGTTTCCCGAGCCACGAAAGTGCGAATTTCCACCAGGCCATGCAGTAAAATACAGCATGGTTGAGTTGGGTTCGTATTGTTTTTAGTGCAACTTACAATCCGTTGGCAGGAGCAGGTTCCGCCAGTGAGTTCTTATTGTAGTCAAAATGATTTACTCATGGAAAGTAACAGCCGTTGAACGGCGGCTCATTTGCTTTCATCTGGTGGAACTAACCCTGGCTGATGGTTCAGTACAAGCAGCCCTGTAGCCACACTACAAAAGCCTTGTAGCAACACTACAAGCATCTTGTAGTGGCAGTACAAGCGTCTTGTAGCGGCAGTACAAGCGGCATTGTACGGATAAATATGGTACAGCCTCGATGGCAAACGGGGTTATAAACCCAATTCTTGCTGGCTAAAAATGAAAGTAAATTTCGTGCAACAGCCTAATAGGGTCTGCAAAGACCGACACTGGCACCAGATTTTGTCCTGCATTATTTTCTCACTATCACGCTACCATTGGCCTGATGAGTGGCCAAGATCAACACTTCGGCTATCTGAACATGCTCAGGAGCATTGGCAGCATAGACAGCTACGTCGGCGATGTCGTCACCCGTTAAGGGCTTAATGCCTTTGTAGACCGTCGCAGCACGGTCATTGTCACCATGAAAACGCGTATTGCTGAAGCTTGTCTCTACAAGTCCTGGCTTCAAATTGGTTACGCGGATGGCCGTATTGGCCACATCGATACGCAATCCGTCGGTAAGTGTCTTCACAGCGGCCTTTGTTGCACAATAGACGTTACCGCCTGCGTATGCTGCATCACCGGCAACAGAGCCAATGTTGATGATATGGCCACGATTGCGCTCAACCATGCCTGGAACAACAAGCCTTGTCATCGTCAGCAATCCTTTGATGTTGGTGTCAATCATCGTTTCCCAGTCATCAAAGCTTCCATTATACTCGGGTTCCAATCCAAGTGCAAGGCCAGCATTGTTCACCAGCACATCAATCTCTTGCCACGCTTTAGGCAACTCACTCAGACACTTCTTTGCCTTTTCTCGTTCTCTCACATCAAATGTCAGCGTCATTACGTCGGCACCTTTTGCTGTCAGTTCCCTTTTTATTTCATTCAGCCGGTTGTCATTTCGACCTGTGATAATCAACTTGTCGGCGTTCTCAGCAAACTTCTTGGCACAAGCAAGGCCGATACCACTTGTTGCACCGGTTATCAATACGATTTTATTCATTTTATTATTCTATGATATTGTTTATGACACCAGTAAATAGTATGGTGTTACTGTATTCTTCGGCAATCTCGAACATGAATGGGCGATTAACATTCACCACAACATGCTCTTTAATCTCATCAGGAGGCAGTGCCCCGACCATAACAGCTTCAGTTAAAGCCGCCGCCTCTGTCTCATTTTCATCTATCTTGAACTTTACCATTTGAGAAATTTCATCAATTCGTAATTCATTGGATAGAGTGGGGACTATATTTCGTGATTTGAAGATGCACTCATGTCATATCTTAACTATCTAAAGTTTTGATGATACAAAAGTACTATTCTTATCCGAAAGTTGGGGCAAAAGCAGAACAAAATCTTCTAAAATACAACCCACCCCACCAAAAGAAAGGGAAAAAACAAACTTTTTTAATATGGGGTATAGTTTGAACTCAAGAGCCTTTTCCCTTGCTTCCTCTTTTCCCTTTGTCGGCAATCTCATCTTAGCGGTTGACTATGGGAGTGAATGCCTCACCCTGTTTACAAGCAATCATTATAATCGCACCAAGAATACTCATTTTTATTGTCTATAAGATAATTTTTTGAAGATTTGTTTTTGAACGAAAAAAGACTTCATTCACCCATTGTACCTTTGCACTTGTAAACCAAACGGAAGTATGGCTGAGAGGTCGAAAGCGGCACACTGCTAACGTGTTGAACCGTCAGGTTCCAGAGGTTCGAATCCTCTTGCTTCCGCATTTATGGCTCGTTAGCTCAGTTGGATTAGAGCATGACGCTACGAACGTCAGGGGCGGGAGTTCGAATCTCTCACGAGTCGCTTATAAGGAGCTTTGGCAGACTTGGTGTATGCGACGGACTGAAAATCCGTAGAACGTGGTTCGACTCCACGAGGCTCCACAAAAACATTGGGGTGTTCTCCAGCGGCAACGAGAGCAGACTGTAAATCTGCTGCCTTTCGGCTTCGTAGGTTCGAGTCCTACCGCCCCAACGATGAATAATCCCTGTGGTATAACCGCAGCATAACAGGTTTTGGCTCTGTCAGTGAGGGTTCAATTCTTTCTAATCAAACTACATGGAGTTTGTGGCCGAGAGGTTAGGCGCAAGTTTGTGGCACTTGTCTACGCAGGTTCGAGTCCTGTCAAACTCCCTCTATGGTTGGCCTTTGGCCTTCCTCCCTCAAAATTAATCCATTCAAGCTCACTTGATGTCTCTCTCTGCTCGGTCGATTCATCAATCAGGTCAAAGATTACAGGTTTTCAATCTGTACATGCAGTTCGTTACTCATACCGACTAAAATAAGGCTTCAATAGCACAGCGGCAGTGCAGCTCACTTGTAATGAGCAGGTCTCAGGTTCGAATCCTGCTTGAAGCTCTCCCAAATGTAAAAGGCTTCTCTTCTGCAATCAGCAATCAGAGAAGCCCTTTTATCATACAAAGTTCAGGATGGACAACAGCCTGTTCTGAACTTTTGCGAGCACCTTCGCCGCCTCCTCACTGTTCTCCTTGTTTCCTAGTAATGTGATAGCTTGCTTGATGAGCTTGCAGTCGTCCATTGTTAATGGCATTTCCGTGATGGAGTAGTTCGGATCGGCATACCTGTAGTATATCTTGTCATAGACCTCTATAGGCGCATTGTAGCCAAGTTTGTCCGACCTCATTATCTGGATGTCCATCTGTACTGTTCTGGAACATACGCCTTTTGTGATGCCCTCCATTTCATAGAGCGCATCACAGCAAGCATCCACGAGGTCGTCGAGCGTCCATCTCCTGTATTTGTTCCTCAAACAATTGTCTATAGTCTTGTACCTTATCAAGGCATTCTTATTCGCTGGCATAGTTGTTTTTTCATTGAATAAAAAATAGTTGGATAATCTCTGGTATGGATTATCCAACTATTATTTTTCAGTTACCTTATGGCATTCTCTACGTTGCCTGATAGAAATAACTATGCTTATATTGACATGACAATCCTATACCGTTTTTTGCTGATGATGTACTAAATGTATGTACATAACTGTTGCGTTCAAAGCGTCGATAGCTCTGAACGAACGATTGTGATGTATGTACAAATAGTATCATTCCGTATAGGATTTATTTCCGTTATAATTGATTTTCCGAGAAATCAGATGCAAAGATACAAAATAAGAACGAAATCTTTTTGCGTAGTAAAATAAAGATTTGTTTCATGCTATTTTTCTCCTATGTTTTGACCTCTTGAAGAAATAATGTATGGGCTCACTTGACCTTCTTTTGTATTTTTCCTTGGTTTCATCTGGTTCCTTTGCCAGCAATGTCATCTTTTTACCTCGCAGGACGACACACAGCAGGACAATACACAGCAGAACTTTACTGCTCTGTTAATCCATTCTTCAGGAACACCTTCCACTGAATTACGCCACTTCTCTTGTTGAAGCGGTTATCATTTTTCCTGTTTGAAAAGTCAAGACAACTTCAACAACTGCAATTGTTGGATGCATGATAAGCACCTGGAAAATAATATAACAGAGCATTCGCCATTAAAGGCAGGCGAGTTACAAGTCTTTTTATTGCAGTTGCAATGAATTTGTTTGTAGGAACTTCACTTTCCGATGCAGAAATGCTTAAAAATGTTTCCCAAGACCTCATTGGAAGTGATGCCGCCACCCGTTATCTCGGCCAAGGAGTGCAGGCATTGGCGCAGATCTTCGGCCAAGAGGTCGCCACTGAGGTCGATAGAGATGCCTTCCAGAACACGTTGGATGCTCGATAGGGCGTGCGAAAGGGCTTCGTAGTGGCGCACATTGGTGACGATTACGTCGTTTTCGTGTATCTCTGGGATGTTTGCTGCCCTGTAAATGCAGGCTTCCAAGGCATCTATACCTGTGTTAAACTTGGCCGAAACTGCAACGAATGTGGGCTGAACAGTCCAAGTGAAATCAGGGAAAACAAAGGAGCTTGTGTCGCTCTTGTTCGAAACAACGATGAGTTGTTTTCCTTGTGTGTGTGCATCCATCTCCTTAATCTCCTCTTGTGAGGGTGCCCTGTCTATCACCCATAGCACGATGGCTGCCTCGTTCAGCTTTTGGTAAGTGCGTTCTATGCCCAGCGATTCAATCTCGTCGTTGGTGTTTCTTATGCCTGCGGTATCGATGAAGCGAAAGTTTATGCCGTTAATTTGCATGGTGTCTTCGATGACATCGCGCGTTGTGCCGTGAATGTCACTAACGATGGCACGCTCTTCTTTCAGCAGGCGGTTAAGCAAAGTGCTTTTTCCCACGTTGGTTTTTCCAACAATAGCCACTGAAATACCCGACTTTATGGCCCTTCCTGTTTCGAACGAGTGGGCAAGGGATGCAATCTTTGCACGAATTTCTTCGGCTAAGGCTTGCAGTTCTTGGCGATCGGCAAAGGTTACGTCTTGGTCGCTGAAGTCTAATTCCAATTCTATTAGCGACGTGATGTGCAGCAACTTATCCCTTAGTGTAGCCAGCTCGCCTGAGAAATGTCCGCGTAGCTGACCCAAAGCCAACTGTGCGCTGGCGCGATTGGTGGCTGCGATGAGGTCGGCAACGGCTTCTGCTTGGCTCAAATCCACCTTGCCGTTAAGGAAAGCGCGCTGTGTGAACTCCCCCGGCTGAGCTTGTCGGCACCCCAAGTTCACCAAAAGCTTCAGCACCTCGTTGAGAATATAGGCAGAACCGTGGCACGAAATCTCCGCCGCGTTTTCGCCTGTGTACGAGTGTGGAGCGTGAAAACACGTCACCAAAACCTCGTCGATGGCTTGTCCCTGCTCGTCAACGATGTGTCCATACTGCACCTTTTGCGGCGGCAAGGCCTGCAAGCGTTGGCCTTTGGGGGCTTTAAAAGCGCGGTCAACGATGCCGATGGCTTCGTTTCCCGACACACGTATCACACCCAAAGCCCCTCCAGCAGAGGTGGCTAAGGCGCAAATGGTTTGCTTATCGTTCAATAGGGGCTGCATTCTTTTAAATCCTTTCGAGTACCAGCTTTATCAGCTCGTCTATGGAATTCTTGTAATTGGCATTAACATTTTTGGCTCTCCTGTTGGCAATCACCATGCAGCAGGTCATGGCTTTATGGCCCATCAGCCTTGCAAGACCGGCTAAAGCGCTGCTTTCCATCTCAAAATTGGTGATGCGATAGCCTTCATACTCAAAGCTTTCCACTTTCTCGTTTTGCTTGGGGTCGGCCAAAGGTATGCGCAATTCCCTGCCTTGTGGGCCGAAAAAGCCGCCACAGGCGATGGTAACGCCGCGCACCATCTCATCTCCTGCAATGCGTTCGAGCGTTTCTTTGTCGGCATCGATAACATAAGGGGCGCACAATTGCGGATTCCATTGCATGTGCTTCTTAAAGGCTTCTTCAAACGGAAGGTCGCAAACATCATTGCGGCCGCTATAGAAATTGAGCAAGCCATCGAAGCCGATGCTCTTTTCGCTGGCAATGAACGTGCCAACAGGAGTGTATTCTTGCAGTCCGCCGCAGGTACCAATCCGCACAAGGGTTAGTTTTTGCAGCTGTTCTTTCTCCATCCTAGTGTGGAAGTCTATGTTGGCAAGCGCGTCCAGCTCGTTAAGTACGATGTCGATGTTGTCGCAACCGATACCCGTACTCACCACAGAGATGCGCTTTCCGCGATACGTTCCTGTGATGGTGTGGAACTCGCGGCTTTCTATATCGCACTCTTGGCTATCGAAATGCGAGGCAACGAGCGACACACGTCCAGGGTCGCCCACGAGAATAACCTTGTCGGCCAATTGTTCTGGCTTTACGTGAAGGTGGAAAATGCTTCCGTCTTCGTTGATAATGAGTTCAGAATCTGCAAAATATTTAGGCATGATGTTTAATGGTTAAGGGGGTTTGTAAGTTGAATGTCCAATTGTCCCTGTCTTTCGAGGGAGCTTATTTGTTCTCGTAAATCCTGATTGCCTTCTCCGTGGCATGCACCTTGGCGTTCAGTTGTTCCACATTCTTCTCCAAAGCCTTGATGGCTTCAGCTTCGTTGTATCGTCCCTTGTGGTATATGGCGCGCTTTTCTTCGAGCGTTTGTATGGCCTTGGCCTGTCTTTTGTACAGTTCGGTGAGCTCAACAAACAACTCTTTGCCTTGTTTCGTCTTGAAGTCGGCCATAGAAGTGTACACCTTGTCATCGTTGATGGGGAAGCGCCATGCATTTGTTTTGGTGGTTTTCGCATTGCGCTCCTTCAGCATTTCAATGCGTTTGAGGGCATCCGCCTTATTGCCGAACGCCCATGTTTGGGCAATGCTGTTCAGTTTGGCATAGGCCTCTAGCTGCTGTTGGCTCACTTCTCCCTCTTGAAACGAAGCACGTTGGGCGGTTGGCACAAAGGTATAGATGCACACTTTGCCTTCTGGTTGAGACCTATCGCTCACCAACCACCCCAAATTGTCCATTTCATCGATGGCCAGCAGGTAGTCGTTGGCGGTTGAATTGAAAGGCATGCCGTAGTTTTCGGGTAGAAAGAACTTGCCCGTCTCCCCGTCTTTGCGTGTCATGAAGATGTCGTACCCCCCAAGACTGTTGCTACCTTTGGCAGCGAAGAACAAGGTTATGCCATCAGCCATGAGGAAAGGGTAGTTGGGTTGTTCAAAATCGTAACCAATTTCGCTAAGCCTTTGTGGGTCGCTCCACTCTGCCCCGATACGGTCGGCTGTGTAAATGCCGGTCTTCCCAACGGAGTCGCCTTCCGAATAATAGATGGTGTTCTTAAATTCGTTGAGGTAAACAGAGCCGTCAAGGTGTTTGTGTTCCTTAAAATAGGCAGGATACGACATCAGCGTTCCCGCTTCTTTGTTCAGTGGGACGCTCGAAAGGAAAAGCGACTTTTCAACAACCATGCTGTCAACAAACATCACCTTGGCCGTTGCACCCAGCATGTTGCGGTACAATAAGCTTGCCGCACTCACCTCAACGGGTTGCGGTTTGGGCTTAACCTGCTTCTTCACCCGCTTCTTTTGGGCGTAACTGGCGTTGCACAAACAGGCAATGATGAGTATGAGTACAAAATATCTTTTCTTCATTTTCGTCTAGATTATACCGCAAAGTTACGCATTTTATACAAGTTATCGTAACGATTGGTGTATTTTATCTTGGTTTTGCCCCTCTTTAGGCGCAAATGTGGCAGGCACCAGTGTTTGTTGTGTGCATGCCTGCATTCAATCTTTGCTGTGCACCACCTTGCTTTTCCCTGAAAACTCATGCGCTTCTATCCTGATTATCTCGGTTCGGCCGAACGAAGCATGTGCATATTTCTCGCCCGTTTGATTAAACTCAGGCGAAAGTTTGTTGATAAGCAGGCGTAAGGCATGCATTCGTTCTTCTTCGTCAAGCCCAATGGTTGCCGTACCATAAACAACAACGCTCTCGTATTCGGTGGTGAACTTCGAGGGCAGCAAGTTTACGTTTCCCACGATGCATAGACACACGCGCGAATTGCGAGTTATCGCCCTTAGTTTCTTTCCTTCTGGTGCACAATGGATGTAAATGTAGTTCTCGCCATCCCACACATGGTTCACAGGAATGGCGTATGGCAACCCGTCTTCGTCAATCATTGAGAGCACTGCATACTCGGCTATTGCCAAAATGTCTTTGGCGCGTTGTTCTGTCAATAGCCTGTCGCGCCTCCTCACGTTGTCATTGTTATATTTCATGCCTAAAAGTTTTGGCAACAAAGTTAAGCGTTTTGGCACAAATGTTAGCAATCTTTGTCACTTTATGCGGTTAAAGTGGGTTAAAAGACTTAACT
>CAJPTO010000118.1 GCA_905373605.1 uncultured Prevotella sp. | reverse complement strand
GAGTGGTAGCCCTGGTACCAGCGAGTGGTAGCCACACTACCAGCCGCTGGTAGCCGCAGTACCAGCGGCATGGTACGGATAAGAATGTGCAAAATCGTTGGCAAGCGAAGCTATGAAACAAATTCTTTTGGGCTAAATTAGGAATGATACATAAGGAAAAGACAAACGGCTATGCGCACATACTGAAATATATGGGTGTGTTTGGCGGCGTTCAGGGCGTGACAATAGCTTTGGGCATGGTGCGAAACAAGCTCGTGGCCGTGCTTATCGGCCCGTCAGGCGTTGGGCTTATCTCGCTTTTCAATTCGGCCATAGCCTTGCTTAGCAACGTGTCTAACATGGGCTTGGGCGTTAGCGGTGTGCGCAACATATCGGCCGCATACGAGGAAAAGGCGAGCGAACGCTTGGCAGATGCCATCGCAACGCTTCGTTTTTGGGCTTTGTTAACGGGTTTTGTTGGTATGTCTTTGTGCCTGGCTCTCAGCACTTGGCTCAGCCAGATAACATTTTCTTCGGCCAGTTATGCCGTCCATTTCATGTTGCTTTCGCCCGTTGTTGCCCTCTCGTGCATCACTGTGGGCGAGGCTGCCGTGCTCAAAGGCACGCGGCGGCTACGCAGTTTGGCCCAATTAACCGTTGTGGCCTTGGGGCTTACCATCGCGATAACCATCCCCCTTTATTATTTTTACCGCGAACGCGCCATTGTTCCGTCGCTCATTGTGGCCGCCGTGGTGCAGGCCTGTGCAACGTGTGTGTGCGCTTATCGGGCTTATCCGCTTCGGCTTAGTTGGAACAAGGAGCATCTGCGCTCGGGCAGGGCAATGATAAGGCTAGGTCTGGCCTTTACGTTGGCAGGCATATTGGGCAACGGCGCCGACCTCTTTGTACGTAGCTTCCTCAACAACACCGCTTCCATCGAAACCGTAGGGCTATATAACGCCGGCTATATGCTCTCCGTGGTGTACGCCTCCACGTTGTTTTCGGCGTTAGAAACCGACTTCTTTCCGCGCATCTCGGCTGTTGCCCACCACCAATACACCATGAACGTGCTTGTGAACAGACAGGTGGAAGTGGGGTTGCTCATCGTTGGGCCGTTGCTTGTGGTGTTTGTCTTGGTCTTACCCATGCTCGTCCCCCTGTTGTATAGTGGTGCATTTTCGGGCGTGGTGGGGATGGTTCAGGTGTTGAGCTTCAGCATTTTCTTTCGGGCGATAAGCTTACCCCTAGAATACATTGCGCTGGCGAAAGGCAACGCGCGCACCTACTTGTTTCTCGAGGTGGTGTACGATGTGGCTTTCGTGGCCGCCATCATCGGCGGAATGCACTTCGGCGGACTATGGGGAGCGGGGCTTTGCCTGTCGCTGATGGCACTGCTTAACGTTGTTATGGTGGTGTTTGTGGTGCGAAAGAAGTTCGGTTACCGCATGCGGCGCAACGTTTTTCGCAACATCGTGCTGCAATTGCCTTGGCTTGCCCTGGCCTATGCCCTCACCTTTGTGCCCAACATGTGGGCTTATTGCCTGCTCGGGGTGTTGCTGGCGAGCATCAGCACGCTGCTGTCGGTGGGCGCGTTTCGCAAGAAAACAAGACGTAGAACAAAAATAAAGTGACTAGAGAAAGAATAATGCCCAAGGTTTCTGTATTGGTGGCCGTGTATAATGCGGAGAAATATTTACGAGCGTGCCTCGATTCGCTCTTAAGCCAAAGCCTGAAGGCGGTGGAGGTGGTGTGTGTTGACGATGGTTCCACCGACCATTCTCTCGACATCCTGAACGAATATGCAGCGCGCGATGAGCGCATGCGGGTGGCATCGTTGTCCCGAAACCAGGGCATCTCGCATGCACGCAACGTGGCTTTGGGCATGTCTTCGGGCGAATATGTGTGCATGGTGGATGCCGACGATTGGCTTTCGGCCGATGCCTTGCAGCAAGCCGCCGATGTACTGGATGCCGAGAACGATGTGGATTGTGTGCTTTTCGACTTCATCTTGGCCGAATATGATGCGCAGCAAGGGGCATACACGCGGCTGCAAAGGTACAACTCGTTGGCGTTTCAGCGCATAAGTGGGCTTCGCGCTTGCGAACTGAGCCTTGATTGGCGCATTCATGGCCTGTATATGATAAGGCGCGAGATACATTTGCAATATCCTTACGACGAGCATTGCCCCGTATACAGCGACGAAAACACCACGCGTGTGCATTATTGGGCTTCGCGGCAGGTGGCGCAATGTGCCGGAAAATACTTCTATCGGCAGCATGGGGAGTCGGCAACGCATGCTCCAAACCTGAACAAATACTATCGTTTGGATGCCTACAAAAGCTTAAAAGCGTTTCTGCAAGGCCATGCCGACACCCTTTTTCTTTGCCCGCAATTCGAACGTATGCGGTGGTTAACGGTGGTGGACCTGTATTTTGAGTATTACAAAACGCGGCGGCAGCTGTCTAAGGCGCAACGCGCGAACGTGTTGGAACGCCTCAAATCCAGTTGGCAAGACATCGACCTAGCCTTGTTGACCTGCCCCGAACAACGCAAGTTTGGTTACATGCCCCTGCGTTTCTCGTGGAAGGCATTTAGGATGCAAGAAGAGTTGTACTTCTTTCTTCGGGCAGTGCGCAAAAGGTTAAGAGCAGTGCGGTCTTATATCAATGCTTTTAGATAGTCTAAAACATTTTTCCAACCATCTTCTGCAGCACCATAGCCCCAAACTTTATGAGAAAGGGCATCTAACTCTTCAACGCCTTGGTGGTAAGCCTTGCTTCGTGCCTCCCTTTCCTCCATCGGGATTGCTTTCAACCTTTCGTCTGACACGTTAAATCTTGGATTAATCAAAAAGTTCATCACATCGGTATAGGCTTTATCGTCGCAATCTTTTGCAAAGTCGGGAAATATGTCGCGTGTTTTTTCGAAGGCGTTATTGATTTCTTCCAATCCAAGTTTGTTCAGTGTTTCAGGAATATAGGGGAGCAATGCCTTTTCTTCGCAAAAAATGAAATGCCAACCATCGCCTTTCCAATTGCCAATCATGTTTACGGCAATGTGAAAGGTGAATGTTTCTGGGCTTACTTGCTCTCTGATTTCTTCAATGTCCCCCAATTGCCAAATGTCATCAGAGATG
The DNA here is from genome assembly GCA_905373605.1 of uncultured Prevotella sp. Taxonomy (GTDB): domain Bacteria; phylum Bacteroidota; class Bacteroidia; order Bacteroidales; family Bacteroidaceae; genus Prevotella. Next base: position 5,880 of record CAJPTO010000118.1, on the reverse strand, counting down.
CTTGCAAACTTAGTTTCCACATCGAGATCGTTATATTTCTCCCAAAGCGTTTTTAAATCGTACATCATGTTATGTTTTTATTTTAGAGGTAATGGCAATATTTAGAACTTGCCTTAAAAATAAGCGCGATTATCAACCATTCATTCCACCAAACTCAACTTTATAGCCGCTGCTTATCTCTATACAGGCTAAATGTCCGTAAAAATAATCGGGCTCTGCATCCAAATCGAGCATGAATTCTGTGTTCAGGCCGTTAACCCAAATGAAGACATTGTTGACAAAGAGCGCATTAACAACGTCGGCAGCAGTAATAGGCCCGTCTGCTTCGAACTCACCATCTTCAATCATGTCATTGATAACGCCCACACAGTCGTCACTTTCCTCCATGAATGCGCTTGTAATCTTGTCTTTGTTGTTCTCTATCCAGTTAATTTTCTCAGTAACGATTTTCTCCATGTCGCTTTCTTCAGTGTTTTTGATTTCGAAAGCCACATCTGTTTCTCTTCCCCACACCGTTAGTTTTCCGGCATACTCACCATTACTCTCGTCAAATGTAAACTCACTGGTGCCGATAAAGATTTTCTTTTCCATTGGTATTGTAGGTTTTAAGGTGATTAGTAAATAGAGACCATCACATTTCCATGTGCCTGCAACACCTCTTTATAAAAGTGTTTCATGTCTTCGATGTAGTCGCTTATCTCCTCTTTCAGTTCAGCAACCTCTTCGTCTTCGTCGTAATCCCAGATGTTGGGGTAGAGTTCGGCCTTTTTGCAAGCTTCCATGCTGAATGTGTTCATGGCTTGCTCAATGTCAAAGGCCTCCAGAGCCGAGAGTATCTCTGCAATCCTTGGGTTCTCTGTGTAGGAGATGAAAAAATCTGCATTATCGAGCGGCTGTACCCCAACCACAGCTTCGCTTAGGGGGTTGTTTTCTATAGGCTCGGTAGCACTTTCGCCAGTAAGCACAAAATGAAGCACGTCCCACATCTTGTCAATGTCTAATAGCGTCTCGGCCTCTTCGTTCCATTCCTCAACCTCTTCTATCACGTCGTCACGCTCTGTGTCTAAATTCTTCAAGCGGTTTAGTTGTTCATCATTGATGAGCTGATAGTTTGCAATCATTCCCATGTCTATTGTCTATTTATTTGTTAGTAATCAGGCGTTTTGCGGTTAGCTTCACGCCCTTCAGTTTCACGTTTTTGTTTGATGCTTAGGTGTCTTTCATGTTGCATGGAGCACCTGTGCGGTAGCCTTGCCAGCCCCAAAAGCCTGGAACGCTAGGGCAGAACGGCCAGTAATTGCAAGGGCGTGTTTCAGACTTTTTGGGGCAAGCGGCTGCACATCCTTTACAGCCACACCTTCTTTTTGGCCTTTCGGCTTTCGTTGCTCATACGGTCTAGTGCCGTAACAACGTATCTGTATTTCACGTTACCCTTGTCGTAGGGCAGTTTAATCCACTTGTCGTGTGTTATGGCTACGATTTTTGCCGGGTTTTCTATGTCTACATCCTCCCCATAAGCAAAGCGGTAGACCACATATTTTTGTGCGAAGTCGCCCCATCGCTTGCCTTTAGGCTCATCCCAGAAGAGAACAAGGCCGTCGCTCGTCCAAACGGCTTTGAGATGTTTGGGTTTCTTGGGCCGTTTGTGGTCGATGAATGGCATTAATGGTTGCAGTGCAGGCGTTTTCCAATAATAGGTTCGCAGGGCCGTTCCGTAGCTTCCCATGTCGTCGGCCACGGCTTTGGCATACCAAAGCACAGCCCCTTGCACGTTGGGCAGCATTCGTCGCAACTTGAATTTGGCCTCCATCTGGTTTGTCTTGGGGTTGTTCAGGTCGGGCTCCTTCACGGTTCGCTCGACACTTTCGCCGATATAGAGCGGTCTGTTGCCAGCATACTTGTTCCACCAGAGGGCAAGTGTCTGGTAGTCTGCCGCCGGATGACCAATCTTCCAGTAGAGTTGCGGCACGCAATAGTCCACCCATCCGTTGTTCACCCACTGCAAAACGTCGGCGTAAAGGTCGTCGTAGTTTTGCAATCCGCTTGTTGCACTGCCGTTAACGGGGTCGGATTTCTTGTTTCGGTAAATGCCAAAGGGCGACACACCGAACTTCACCCAGGGTTTACGGTCTTTAATTGTTTCGCCTAAGAACTTCACAAAGGTGCTCACATTGTTTCTTCGCCAATCGTTCTTGTTGGTAATTCCGCCGTTATATCGCATGAACTCCTTGTCGTCGGCAATGGTTTGTTCGGCTGCGGGGTAGGGGTAGAAGTAGTCGTCGATGTGAATGCCGTCCACATCATATCGCGAAACGATGTCGTCTACCACACGGCAGATGTACTCGCGGTTCTCAGGAAGTCCGGGATTGAGTATCAATTGTCCGTTATAGGCGAACACCCTGTTGGGATAGAGCGAAGCCACGTGGTTGCGTGCCAATGCTTTTGTTCCAGCAGTTTTGGCGCGATAGGGGTTAATCCATGCGTGAAGCTCCATGCCACGGCGGTGACATTGGCCAATCATCCACTTCAGCGGGTCCCAATGAGGCACGGGCGGTTGGCCTTGAACGCCTGTAAGGAAACGGCTCCAAGGCTCAATCTTGCTTTCGTATAGCGCATCGCACTCGGGACGAACTTGAAAAATGATGGCATTAACGCCATCGCGTTGCAGAGCGTCGAGCTGCTGTCGCAGTGTCTGTTGCATGGCAGCAGTGCTCATCCCCGTGAATTGTCCGTTCACTGTTTGTATCCAAGCTCCCCTAAACTCGCGTTTGGCGTGGAGCGAGGCGGCACGAAGTGGGCTGATTTCGGTGAGTAAGAAAGTGGCCAGAAGAATGGCATGGAACATTAGTCTTTTCATTTCCTATTATAGTTTTCGTACAAAGTTAGTGATAATATATGTAAGCAGCACACAGAATAGCTTATTTTATGGTAAAATGGCCTTGTTTTGGAAATGACAAATGTCCCGAGCAGAGGTGTGGATGCTAGCCGAATGACAGCTGGTCGAGCCTGTTTTGCAGTGCTTCGGCCTTTGAGCGGGCGATGCTAAGCGTTATTTCGCAAGTGTTTTCATAGTTGGTGCCCACAATTTTGGCTTCAGATTCTTTCACCACGCGCATCACGCTGTTCATCATTACGTAGGGAAAGGCGAACGTGATGGTTTCTTCAACCGTCCTGCTTACCGCGTGTGCGTTGTCGAGGGCTAAGGCAGCGGCCGTGCGATAGGCCACAATGAGGCCTCCCGTGCCGAGGTTGACACCACCATAATAGCGCACCACCACCACGAGCACATTGGTTAGTTCGCGGCTGTTTATCTGTCCGAGTATGGGTTTCCCAGCCGTACTGCTTGGTTCGCCATCGTCGTTGGCCCTGAAGTCTAGTCTTTCAGGACCTAGCATGTAGGCATAACACACGTGTCGGGCATCGTAATGTTGCTTGCGATAGGCAGCCAACAGCTGCTTTATTTGCTCAATGTCGCTCACGTGGTGTGCGTAAGCCAAAAACTTACTCCGCTTCTCTGTGTAGACACCTTGCCCCGTATCGTCAATGGTTTTGTATTCGTCGTTCATCCTTTGCATGTATTTTAGTGTTCCCACAACCAAGGGTGGGGGACGCTTTGCAAAGTTAGCACTTTTTCTTTAGGCAGGATTAAAAATGTCTGCGCAAAGGGACATTTTCTTTTCCCTAAATCCTAAACAAAATGCCGCATGCCCTTGTTTAAGGCATGCGGCATTTGCACAAGGATGCAACACCTGTTGTGTTGCTTATGATTGCCATGAATGTGGTTGCGAGATTATGGAGGCATGCACTCACGAGCTTAAGAACTCACGAACTTACAACCTCATGGACTCAATAGCTCATGAGCTTATAACCTCACAACCTCATAACCTCCCTTAATATTCCACGATTTTTTCTTCGTTCAGTTCGGGGTCGTACACTTTTTCGCGCACTTTGAACACCTGCCATTCGGCCATTGCCACAAAGTTGCGGCCAGAAGTAGACGACTTAATCTTAAACCACACATAGCGGAAAGGCTTGTCGCTCTTGATGGTTCTCGAAGTTTCGTACACGGCTTTTTTATCTCCAGGCAGGCTGGCAAAGCTTGCCACCTTTCGTGCGCCTGTTTCGTTGGCGTAATAGTCGGCGGTGTTCTCAAAGGCATCGCTCACAAGCACATCCATTTCCTTGGGATTGTCTTTGCCGTTGTTGTCGCGACACACGTAACGGAACTGCAAAGCCATGCGCGGCTCACCCAAATCGAACACGATGTAATGGGGGAATGGCGTCGGGTTGTGCCAATTCATGTGGAAGAAATTGTTTTCGTTTCCGTCTACCAATGCGGATATTGGGCCTTCTGTCGCTTCTTGGGCATCAGTCCACACGTGTTGGGCGTCAATCTTGAGCAAATCTTTGAACGTTTGCTTTACCGTCTTGGTTGCTTCGCCTGCTTGAGCCGTTATTTTAGCCACTTGCCCCTCTGCGCCCTCAGCACTTACGGACTGCAGCGAGTATTCTATCTCGCCATAGCGTGCCATGAGGTTGTCTATTAATATGGAGTCGCTGTACACACTGGCCAAACGCAGGCGCGTATGGTCTTCTCCTGGCACCTGATAGGTCACTCGGATGTACTTGTAATTGGCGTCTTGGGGAATGTTCCAGCGCAAAATCACCGCCCCAGGGGCTTTGTCGTACCTCAGCGTTGCGGCATCTAGCGATGTTGGAGCCGGTCCGTTGTCGTCTTTGCTGCACGAAGAGAACACTCCTACAGCAAGAAGGCAAACGAGGGATAATATTATCTTTTTCATTTTCTGTTGCAAATTAAGTGTGAAGCATGTTACCTGTGGTCGCCCGTATAGCCGGGATTGTTCACCAGGTGTGGGTTCTTGTTGATGTCGCCAAGGGGAATGGGCAAGAGATAATGCGTGGGCGATTCAAACTTACGCTCAAAGTTTATCTCTTTCAGTGTGGCGAAGTCTTCCATTGTGGTTGCCGCGATGTTCAATCCTTTCGCTTTCTTGTTGAAAACATCGCCTGCCATCATCCAGCGTCGCATGTCCCAGAAGTTTTGGCATTCCAGATAAAACTCTGCCATACGCTCTTGGCGCACGATTTGGCGCAGCTTAGCTTGGTCGAGTGTAACGCCCACGCGTTTCCATGATGTCTCAACGTCGGGTATTCCTGCCCTTTTGCGTACCTTGTTGATGTAAGTCTTGGCCGTTTCGAGGTCGCCTGTTTCCACGCAAGCTTCGGCATAGCCCAGATAAAGGTCGGCCAAACGGATGACAGGGAACGGCATCCACTCTCGAGAACCGCCGCCATTGGCCGACACAGCCGTGTTAGGGCTCACGAATTTCTTGTTAAGATAACCTCCAGGCGAATAGTTGTTGGTGCGTTTTATTGCTGGTGTTCCTTGACTGCAATTGCCTCCGAGCACAAAGTCGCACACCAATCGCGAGTCCGAGGTGTTCTTCTTCCCATTGCTCATGGTATAAGCGGGGTTCGAGGGGTCGTTTTGCACTTCGTAATAGCCACCTTGGAAAGCTACCCACGCATAGAAGCGCGGCTCGCGGTCGAGGTTAAAGGCGATAGTTTTCTGTCCCAGCTGCCCTTCGTCTTGGTGAGCAGAGTCGATGGCCACCACTTGTGTCTTGTCGATGTTCTTATATTCGGGGTCTTCATCCCAAGGCAGTCCGTTCTTTGTGTAGAAACGGTTGAGCATTGCCCACGTTGGGCAGACACCATTCCACGCCCAACCCGACGCACTGAAAGGTAACGACTTGCTAAGAATGCCATACCATCCCTCACCACGCGTTTCGGCCAAGAGCACTTCAGGGTTCACTTCTTGGTAATCGAGCGTAAGGAGCCGCAAGCAACGCACAGTAC
>CAJPTO010000117.1 GCA_905373605.1 uncultured Prevotella sp. | reverse complement strand
GCGTGGGCAAAAGGGATTGGCGGTAGTTTTGTGTAAGGGTGGCGCGGCCGACCACCGAAATGGTCGTGGGCAGGTGGCGAATGTCGGTGCTGTTACGCGTTCCCGTCACCACCACGTCGTTCAACCTGTAGGTCGTTGTGTCCATCCTTCCGTCGGCAAAGGCGTAAAGGGTCACGGCAAACAGGGCGGCCGCTGCATGTAATCTCTTCATTCTGGCTTGTCGGTTTCTTACTTCAAGTTTATCAACGCATACTTCTTGCTGCCCAGTCCGATGCGTTCGGCGTAATCGACGATGTGCGTTCCGTGTTGGCGATTGATGCGTTCGATGAGCGGTTTGTTGTCGTCGCCGGTGGTGCCCCTATGGTTAAACACCAGGTCTAGGCAGGCTTGGTCGAGCGCAACGGGGTCGGTGCTGGCCAAGATGCCCATGTCTTTGAGCACGGGAGTGGCCGGATGCGAGTCGCAATCGCAGTCAACGCTCATGTTGTTCATCACGTTGATGTAGATGATGTTGCCCTCGCCGAAGTGGTCGTGCACGGCTTGTGCGGCAGCGGCCATCGATTCAAGGAACGCATCTTGCGCGGGAAGGTTCTGCCAAAGCTCATCGGGCGTTTGTACCTTGCCTGCCGTGTGGATGTAAGTCTTGCCAGCCGACGAGGCAACACCAATACTCGCGTTTTTGAGTACGCCGCCAAAACCGCCCATTGCATGGCCTTTGAAGTGGGCAAGGTTAACCATGAAGTCGTAGTTGGTGAGGTGCGAACCCACTAAGTCGTACTTAATGTGGGTGGTGTCGCGAACGGGAATGCGCACATCGCCTTCAGCGTCCATGATGTCTACCTTGGCAATGCTGTCAAAACCATGCTGCTTGATGGTGCGCAGGTGGGCTTCGGTGGTGTTGCGACTGCCTGGGTAGGCCGTGTTACATTCCACGATGGTGCCGTTAACCTCGTTAACAAGGCCGCGAATCAATGGCGGTTTCAGGTAATTGTTGCCGCCAGCTTCGCCCGAACTTATCTTTACGGCCACGCGCCCGTGGGCATTAACGCCCAACGCCTTATAAATCTTCACCAGCGACTGGGGCGAAATGTCTTTCGTGAAGTAAACTTTTGATTGTGCCGAGACGCCTAACGTGGCGGCGATGCACAACAATGCAATGAGAAATCGTTTCATATCAATGATGCTTAATGTTTGTATATGCAACCACAAAGATAACTTGTTCTGCCGAGGAATGAGTTTCACAAAATGCCTTAATAATAGCACAAATTGCGCTAAATGCTTGTTTTTAACGTATTTTTTGCTTATTTTTGGCCGTATGAAAGCGGAGAAGGATTTGGATTTCGCATATTCCACGGATTTCATGCAGATTAACGACAGCAGATTTCATCGCTGGTGTGTGCATTTGATTTGTCTTGAGGGCGAAGGCAGCTTCGTTTTCAACGACCGCTGCTGGCATATAAGACCAAACGACGTGGCCATACTGGTGGCACCCGACAGGGTTTGTAACCTTGCGCCGCAACCCAACCTGCGCATTGCCTTCTTTGCGGCACCACTAACGTTTCTTACGGCCCAGTTGCCTGCCAACAACTTTGGCATTGGCGGCGCAATAGCACTGTATCACACCCCCATCATCCCCCTTGATGATGGAGATGTGCAGTGCATTGCTGCCGACCTGCATCGGCTGCGCGAACGAATGGGTGACACTTCGCACTTGTTTTACCGCGAAATGATGGGTAGCTTGTGCCAAACCATGATGTACGACTTCTTTTTCTTCCATGCCAAGCATCATGGCACGAAAGATTCTACCGACAGGCAGAGCTTCATCGTGCGCGAAATGGTGCAACTCTTGCAGGCTGGCATCTGCCAAACGCAACGCGAGGTGGCCTATTATGCCGAAAGGTTGCACGTGTCGCCAAAATATCTCTCCGACATCGTTCGCCGAACAACGGGCAGTAGCGCAACGGCACTCATCAACCGTTATACCATTCCGCTGCTCAAGGGCCTACTCGAAGACGAGAGGTTGTCGCTTACACAGGTGGCAGACATGATGAATTTCAGTTCCCTGTGTTACTTCAGCCGTTATGTCACCAAGCATTTGGGCATTTCGCCAGGACAGTATCGGCTGAGCTTGCAGCCCAAAGGTGATGAGACAGGGGGGTAACCACTCCTTTATTATATGGACATCATTCTTATTCTATGCTTAAAACCCCATTGACCCTGCTCGCTGCATGGGCTTTTGATGCCTGTGCACTGAACCTGCTGCCCACAGTTTACATCACAACGGCCGACAGCACACCGGTAAACTCGCGCGACTTTTGGCGCGAGAACACGCAGATGCGCATTGTTTCGCACGATGGAAAGACGCTCTACCTATGCGAAAGCATGAAGATTAGGGCGCGTGGACATTCCACTTTCAGCAAGCCCAAGAAACCCTTCACCCTGCTTTTGCCTAAGCCAGCACGCGTCTTGGGAATGGCGGAGAGCGACCATTGGTTTCTCTTGGCTAACTTTATGGACCATAGTAACGTGCGCAACAGCTTGGCTTTGGCCATCGCTCAACAAACAAGCCTTGACTGGACACCGAGCGGACGCATGGTCGACGTGGTGATAAATGGCCGCCTGCAAGGCTTATACCTGCTTTGCGAGGCCGTAGACGTGGGGAGGACGCGCCTGAATGTGCGCGGCGAAGACGGATTTTTGGTGGAGGCTGATGCTTATTTCGGCAGCAAATACAAGTTCAGAACGCCGCGAAAACAACTGCCCATGAACGTGCATTGGCCCAAAGCGCCTAACCAAAAGCAGATGCAGACCATGCAAGCACTTTTCGAACGCATAGAAAACGCCTTATATCAACCGGACTATGGAAGTTTGGCAGACATTTTTAAGCGCGATATGGATGCGCGCTCATTCGTTGATTGGTGGCTGGTGCACGAGCTTGCGCAGAACGCTGAACCTAACGGACCTCGTAGTTGCTATATGCATCGCGACGGAAAGGGGCGGTTAAAGGCGGGTCCGGTGTGGGATTTCGACTTGGCTTTCATCAATGTTGGCGTGGATAAGGGCGGCGACATAAGGCCAGAAAGGCTAAACAGAACGGATGTGGTGCGGCTAACGGGCGACAGCTTGTACAACAAAAATGCGTTGTGGTATGCTCGGCTGATGCAAGATGAGGGGTATCGTGCGTTGTTGAAGAAGAGATGGCAGCATCTGAAACCGCGATTTGAAGCACTGGTAGGAGAGATTGACTTGTGGAAACTGCTGATATTGCCCTCGGCTTTGGCTGACGAACAGCTGTGGAAAGGCCAAGACCCCGCGCGATTTGACATCCACACGGGCTTCGTTGAGTCTATCGACAACCTCAAAGCTGTGTACCAACATCGTATAGAGGCGTTGGACGCGCTTATTAGTGCCTTATAAAACCATGTTTCATTGGTTGGCAACGTACTCGTTAACTTGTTAACTCGTCAACTTGTTAACTCGTCAACTCGTTAACTTGTTCACTTGTCAACTCGTTAACTTGTTCACTTGTTAATTCCGGCGTATGAAATGAAAAAAATGAGGTGGCATGTGGCGTATTGTTCTAAAAAACTTCGTATATTTGCAGTAATTGTCAACACTAAAGAAGAACTTATGAAAACTAGAAATGTATCTTACCTGGCCATAATGGCCTTCGTTTGTTTGTCGGCTTTTGGCTTCCAGCTTCCTAATCAAGGCGAAGCAAGGGCAAGTGTTCAGCTTTGTCAGCAGAAATGTGCCACGAAGGTTGGGGCGAAGACCAAGAAAAAGACAAAGAAACAAATCGTTCAAAAGCAGGGTGGGGAGGAGAAAACAGCTGTCAAGCAGCTTGAAATCCCCGGGGCACTTACTAACAGACCTGAACAAATATTAAGTAGGGTGGCTTATACGGCATCGTATAACAGCGCATTACGCATTCCTAATTGGGTGGCATGGCACCTCACGGCCGAACGTTGTGAGGGAAGTTACGACAGAAAAGGCATTAGATTTCAAGAAGATGGCGATGTGCCAAAGCCTAGAGCCGTGGACAAAGACTACGTAAAAAGTGGCTACGACCGCGGGCATCTATGCCCTTCGGCCGATAATCGTTGGGACGCAACGGCACAAAAACAATCGTTCTTGCTCACAAACATTTGTCCGCAGGACCATAATTTGAACACTGGCGACTGGAGTGAACTGGAAAGTCAGTGCCGAAAATGGGCGCAGACCTATGGCAGCATCTATATCGTTGCTGGCCCTGTGTTGCTAAAAGATGAGCATAAAACGATAGGCAAGAACAAGATAACGGTTCCCGAAGCGTTTTTTAAGGTGGTGTTGTGCATGGAAGGAAAGCCAAAGGCCATCGGATTTGTCTATCTTAACGAACGGGGAAACCATCCCAAGGCTTATTATGTGAACACCATCGATGCCGTGGAACGCATTACGGGTATCGACTTCTTCCCAGCTTTGCCAGATGAAGTGGAGAATGTGGTGGAAGCTAATTGCGATTTGGAAGAGTGGTGAAGGGGTAATTGAGGAGTAAGGAGAAAGGCTTAAAGTAGTAAGTAGAATGAAGTGGAGCAGTAAGTAGTAAGGTGATTGGTCGTAAAGTAGTAACGTGGTAAGTAGTATGAAGTGGGGTAGTAAGAAGTAAAGTAATTGGTAGTAAAGTAATAACGTGGTAAGTAGTGACGTAGCAAGTAATATGAGTGGAGTAGTAAGTACTAGGAGGTTGCTGTTTCCTTGACTTACTACTCTGCTGTTAACCCATTGACTTAGTCTACTTGTTAACAATTCTCTAATATTTTGTTATGTCGAAAAAAGTTTGTAACTTTGCACTTCAATAACATAAAGCTAAATTAGCGTGAAAATAAAGGAAGTGCTGAGTGCCCTTGAACAATTCGCGCCTCTGCCCCTACAAGAAGGATTTGACAATGCCGGCTTGCAGGTAGGATTGACAGAGACGGAAGTATCAGGGGCTTTATTGTGTCTTGACGTTAACGAAACGGTTGTAGACGAGGCTGTGGCCAAGGGGTGTAACCTTATTGTGGCGCACCATCCGCTCATTTTCCACAAGCTGGCACGCGTTTCGGATGACGACGCCGTGCAACGAACGGTGATGAAGGCCATAAAAAACGATGTTACCATCGCTGCCCTCCACACTAACATTGACAATGCGCGTGGAGGCGTGAACTTTAAGATTGCAGAGAAGATGGAACTTGTTGATGTGGACTTCTTCGGTGAGCGAAAAACCATACAAACACTTAACGACAAGGGCGAAAGCATCTGCGTTGAGGGGGCTTCGGGCGTTATGGGTGCTTTCGAAGAGCCTTTGGCTGCCGACGACTTCGTTCTTTTACTCAAGAAAACATTCGACGTGGAGTGCGTGATGTGCAACCAACTGCTGCGCCGACCCATCAAAAAGGTGGCCATTTGCGGCGGAGCAGGCGCGTTTTTGCTGCCCCATGCCATCGCTGCAGGCGCAGATGCCTTTGTTACAGGCGAGATGCACTATCACGATTACTTCGACCACGAACAGCAAATACAAATTGCAGTGATTGGACATTACCAAAGCGAGCAGTTCACTAACGAGATTTTTAAAACAATAATTGAGGAAAGGTGCAAGGGCGTGAAATGCTTTTTGGCACAAACAAACACCAATCCCATCATCTATTTATAACTTATGGCAAAGAAAGAGATTACCGAACTGTCGGTGGAAGAGAAACTCAAAGCACTTTACCAGTTGCAAACAACACTCTCGGCTATCGATGAGAAAAGGGCACTAAGGGGCGAATTGCCCTTGGAAGTGCAGGACTTGGAAGATGAAATTGAGGGGCTGAACATCCGTGTGGATAAAATTCGTAGGGAGATTGACGACTTCTCAAGGGCCATCTCGCAGAAAAGGGCCGAGATTGCTGAAGCTGAAGACAGCGTGACGAGATACAACAACCAACTGAACGATGTGAAAAACAATCGCGAATACGACACGCTGAGCAAGGAAATTGAGTTCCAAACGCTCGAAATTGAACTGTGCAACAAGAAGATAAAGGAAGCGATGATGAAGATTGACGAATGCGAACGCGACCTTTATCAGACAGAAAAGGCCATCTATGAGCGCGAAAACGACTTGCATCAAAAACGTAGCGAGCTGGACGAAATTATGCTCGAAACGAAAGAGGAAGAAGAGAAACTGCGTGACAGGGCTCACGAATTGGAAACGAAAATCGAACCAAGACTGCTCAGCAGCTTCAAACGCATACGAAAAAATGCGCGCAACGGGCTGGGTATCGTCTATGTTCAGCGTGATGCTTGCGGCGGTTGCTTCAACAAAATACCGCCTCAGCGACAACTGGATGTGAAGATGCACAAGAAGGTTATCGTTTGCGAGTATTGCGGTCGCATCATCGTCGACCCCGAATTGGCAGGCGTTAAAACCGATAAGGCCGCCGCAACAGAGAAGCCGAAGCGCAAACGCACCATCCGTAAGACCAAAGAAGAGGCGGAATAAGGCATGTCTTGGCGTGGCCAAGGCTGGACCTTAGGTGGTGATGTTTGACGTTCGGCATTGCCGGATGGCCAATTAACCGCTTGAAAAGCGGATTTTATGGTTGCCTGCTGCTTTTGCAAGACAGTGCAACAAGCTCATTTGCATCCCGAATGCCGCATAAAGAATAAGCTCCATACACAGCCTGATGGCATGTATGGAACTTTTATTTGTAAGGATAAGCCTGCCGTTGCTGCTAGGCAAGGAGCTTATTGCCACTCAAAAGTTGTTTCGTGGATCACTTCTTTTCCTTAGCTTCCTTTTTGCAGCACTTCTTGTCTGCGCCTTTCTTGCAGTCTTTCTTGTCGGCTTTTCCGTCTTTAGCTTTGCAGCAAGCTTTGCCTTCCTTAGCGGCAGCGTCTTTCTTGCAGCAGCCCTTTTTGTCTTTCTTGTCGCACTTCTTTTCGCATTGCTCGGTCTTGGCCTTGTCTTTCTTAGCCGTTCCTTCACTCTGAGCGTTAGCAAAACCTATAGCAGCCACAAAAAGTGCTGCGCTGAAAATGATCTTCTTCATACTTTATTATTTTTATTTTGTTTAAAAATAGTGATTTTGTCGGCGCAAATGTACGAGTTTAAAATGAAATAACCGCATGTTGTTAGCAAAAATTAGCATCTAAATGCAAATTGTTCGCCTTGAACCGCCTTTTTCTTGCGATTTGTAGGTGCATCAGGGGGTGATTTTCAGCATTGTGGGGGATGTCTTTCCTGCCAAGTTCCGCCTACAAGCCACGCTCCTTATATATGCGTTCCTTGGCATCGTTTATCTCCTTAAACTTCTTTTCGGCTGCTTGGCGTATGTCTTCGCCCAGCGTTGCCACGCGGTCGGGGTGGTGTTGCAAGGCCATCTTGCGGTAAGCGGCCTTCACTTCGTCGTTGGTTGCAGAAGGCGAGATGCCCAGCACCTTGTAAGCCGACTGCGTGTCGTGCTTCTCGAGGTTGAACATCGAGTTGAGTATGCCGGCATCGAAACCCAACCAAAGGGTCACATTGCGCAGGGCACTAACCTCAGTGGGGTGTACAAGCCCATCGGCTTTCGACAATTCTACCAAGAAACTGAGCAATTGCAGCCGCTGACCGCTATTCATGTGGGCGGCTATTTGGAAGCAACTGTCGCGTATGATGCCATCGAAAGCCGTCGTACCCATGCGCTTTTGCTGGTCGAAGATGTTGCGAATGATGCTGTCGCCCTGCTCAACAGCCACCTCGCCGAAGTTTCTTCGCAAGAAAGCGCGCAAGGTTTCCATCTCCGAATGCATCACCTTACCATCGGCACGAATGACGTAAGCTGCGAGTACCAATAGCGAAAAGAGGAACGAGTTGCGTTCGCCTTGTTGCCGTTGCTGTTGTGTTGTATGTGCGTTTTGCTGGTGAAAGTTGGTTGTTTGGCCGCCATTTCCCCACGATTGGCCGGTGCGGTCGGGTTCGTTGACATGGTCTAGCCCAGCATCGAAGAGTGCGCCAAGCACCAATCCGGCCAATCCGCCAAGCGGTCCGCCTGTGATGAAACCCAAAAATCCGCCAATCCATTTTCCTATTGCCATAAGTGTGCGTGTTTAAAAGTTATTGTTGAGCATGCTTTTAGCTTGCTTGTCGATGTTGTTTACCATTTCAATGTGCCGTACTTTTGCTTGTACCACAGCTGCCAAGCGTTGATGAGGTTCTGCCAAACCACGTAAGCGCAGGGCGCAATGGATGCCACGGGGTTGAGAAAGGCAAGGGTGAGCCAGATGCCCACAACGGTATTTTTCTGCCCTAAGGCCTGTCCGGCACTGATGCTGTCGCCATAGCAGCGGCCAACGGCCTTCCCTATTGAGAACAACAAGAGGCTGATGACAAGGGGCAACAAAAGAAGTAGAGCCAAAATCGTGCCATAAACGTGGGTGGAGAGGATGTTTCGAATGGTGAGTCCCATGATGATGGAGAGGTTGAACCCCCAAAGATAGAAGGCCAAATTCTTTGTTTGCTTGATGTGTGCGGCCACTTTGGGCAGGAATTTACGGGTGAGAAGGGCAAGGCAAAGTGGCACGATGAGCACGAAGGTGATGCGGCGGAGTATCATCCCAAAGGCCGTGAGGAAGGTGATGTCTGCACTTTTCTCCACCATTGGGAAGAAAAGGGGGATGATGACAGATGTTACCACGTTGGCCAGTATGGTGTAGATGGTGAGCGAGGCGATGCTTCCGCCTAGGCGTTCGGTGATGACTGGTGCCGCTGCTGCCGTGGGACAGATTACGCAAACGAACGCACCTTCTAACACAAGTTTGGTCATGGGGTCGGTGGTGTGCACGATGATGAGTACCAAAAGCCCAGAAAGAACGATGCGAATGGCCTGGAGGATGAAGTGCCAGGCACGCGGTCGGAGGTCGCCCATCTGTATTTTGCAGAACGTGATGTAGAGCATCACGAAGATGACAACAGGGAGCAGCTTCACCAAAAACGGGCCGGCCACATCGCCGATGGGCTGAAGCGGGGTGATGCGGGTGAACAATAGGT
>CAJPTO010000116.1 GCA_905373605.1 uncultured Prevotella sp. | reverse complement strand
ACTTAATCGCATTCTAATAGAATTAAAAAACAAGTAACATGTCTGATAAAATAAGGCCCAGTGAGGTCTCTGAGATACTGTTTCAACAGCTCCAGCAAGTGAACGAGGGTCAGAACTTTGACGAAATAGGCACTGTTCTTACCGTTGGCGATGGTGTTGCGCGTGTTTACGGACTGCGAAATGCCGAGGCCAATGAGTTGCTTGAGTTCGAGAACGGGACGATGGCCATCGTCATGAACCTTGAAGAAGACAATGTAGGCTGTGTGCTTTTAGGACCCACTTCTGGTATTAAGGAGGGGCAAGTGGTGAAGCGCACGCACCGTATTGCCAGCATTCGGGTGAACGACAACATGCTTGGGCGTGTAATAAACCCCTTGGGAGAAGCCATTGATGGCGCAGGCGACATCGATTTGTCTAATGCTTTCGAGATGCCACTAGACCGAAAGGCACCGGGCGTTATCTTCCGTCAGCCCGTAAAGGAACCACTGCAAACAGGGCTGAAGGGCGTAGACTCGATGATACCCATCGGAAGGGGGCAACGCGAACTCATCATTGGCGACCGCCAGACGGGTAAAACTGCCATCGCCCTCGATACCATCATCAACCAAAAGAGTTTCTACGATGCCGGTAAACCCGTGTATTGCATCTATGTTGCCATTGGGCAGAAAGCTTCTACCGTTGCAACATTGGTGCAAACGCTCAAGGAACGTGGCGCGTTAGACTATACCATTATCGTCTCAGCCACCGCTGCCGACCCTGCTGCCATGCAGTATTACGCTCCTTTTGCTGGTGCTGCCATCGGCGAATACTTCCGTGACCGTGGCGAATCAGCCCTTGTTGTTTACGACGACCTGTCAAAACAAGCTGTTGCCTATCGTGAAGTGTCGCTTATCCTTCGCCGTCCTTCGGGTCGCGAAGCTTATCCTGGCGACGTATTCTATCTGCACAGCCGTCTTTTGGAGCGTGCTGCACGCATCAACGACCAGCAGGAAGTGGCCGAACAGATGAACGATCTCCCCGAATGTCTCAAGGGACATGTCAAGGGTGGAGGTTCTTTAACCGCACTTCCCATCATCGAAACACAAGCTGGTGACGTTTCTGCATACATTCCTACCAACGTTATCTCCATCACCGACGGACAGATATATTTGGAAACCGACCTTTTCAACCAAGGTTTCCGCCCCGCTATCAATGTGGGTATCTCGGTAAGTCGTGTGGGAGGCTCTGCACAAATCAAGAGTATGAAGAAGGTTGCAGGTACGTTAAAAATCGATATGGCCCAATATCGCGAGCTGGAAGCATTCTCAAAGTTCTCCAGCGACATGGATGCCGTTACCGCAATGACATTGGATAGGGGACGAAAGAACACGCAATTGCTCATCCAACCGCAATACAGTCCTATGCCAGTGGGCGAACAGATTGCCATCTTATATTGTGGAACGCGTGGCTTGATGCACGATGTACCTGTAGAAAAGGTTCGCGAGTGCCAAGAACTATTCCTAGAGAAGCTTCGTTCCACCAACCAATCCACCATCGACTTCTTGTCAAGTGGGGGACTGGATGATGAGACGTGCAAGGTACTCGAGTCTGTAATGGCCGACATAGCCGGACAATTCCAACACGTTTGAACATTTAAGGAAAGGTGATGCCTTGCTTCAAAGCATGGCGAAGCAGGCTCACCGCCTTCAAAACACTGCTTATGCCCTCATTAAAAGAGATTAAGACACGAATAGCCTCGGTTAACAGCACGCGTAAAATAACGAGTGCCATGAAGATGGTGGCTTCGTCAAAGCTGCATCATGCGCAACAGATGATAGAGAACATGTTGCCTTACGAGAATATGCTGGAACACATTCTCAAGGCTTTTCTTGCATCTATGCCCGAGGCACGCACGCCGTTCAACACGCAGCGCAACCAAATTCGTCGGGTTGCACTGGTGGCCTATTCAAGCAACAGCAGCCTGTGTGGCGGTTTCAACGCCAACGTTACGAAGCTGTTGCAGCAGGCTGTGGCGCATTATAGAGAGCAAGGGGTTGCCGACATCGTTGTTTATCCCATCGGAAGGAAGATTGCCGAGCAAGCAACGAAGCTGGGCGTGCAAATTGGTGGCGACTATAACCACCTTGCCGAGAAACCCAACGCGCAGCAATGTGCTGCCATCGCCAAAGAATTGTCTGAACAATTTGCTGCTGGCAATATTGATAAGGTGGAGTTAGTCTACCATCATTTCAAGAGTGCAGGTTCACAAATTCTAACGCGCAGAATTTTCTTGCCCATCGACCTTACCACAGAAGTGGGGCGATTTAACGACCGCGACCTTAGTTCCAATGTGGTTACTGCTAAGGCGCAAGAGTATCTCAAGAAGAAGTCTGTTACCCAAGAGAAGAAGAAAGAGGAGGCAAAACCTCTTAACGACAACTTCCTTGTCGAGCCAGACATGGAGACAATCCTTACAACACTAATCCCCAAATTGCTCAATCTCATGGTTTACACCGCATTGCTAGACAGCAATGCCAGTGAACATGCCGCTCGAATGGTAGCCATGCAGACGGCTACCGACAATGCCGACGAACTGCTTAGGGAGTTAAACTTGCAGTTCAACAAGAGTAGGCAACAGGCCATTACCAACGAATTGCTCGACATTGTGGGTGGAAGTGTCAACAACTAAGAATTTAGTTGGGTGTGTTCACCTGTCTTTGCGTTTGGCAACTTTGCGTCTTAGAGTGTTTTCGGCATTGTCGAAAGGGCTTTTAAACGCAAGGTTGTCAATCTTTTGTTTATAATGGCTTTGCTTCCTCATTCATTCTGTATGTGCCATTCTGTTTTCGGGAAAGCGATGTTATGATTAAAGTTTTTGCCGTTACCTCTGCAATCGGCACTAACTAGATTTCTGGACGTAAAATTATAAGCTTAACTTGAGCGCGATTTGAGTCAGTAGCGTGTTCAGCGGCAAAGCCATAAACTAGGCATCCCACACATATACAGCGATAACACCCCGAAATTTCATATCCTCATTCATATCATTAACATCCCAATAATTCCCTTTTCATACAATGACATACGAATATCAATTGCGCCTGTTGCCCCAGCAAGCATACACCACAGACACCATTCGCGACTATGTGGCTCACGAAAAAGGCTTAGATTTGCGAACCATCAATCATGTACAGGTGCTGAAACGTAGCATCGATGCCCGACAACGCACCATTTACGTCAACTTGACGGTTCGCGTTTTCGTAAACGAAATGCCCGAAAAGCAACAATACACGGCTGTTGAATATGGCGGTGTCGCGCATTGTCCTGCTGCAATAGTGGTGGGAGCAGGCCCTGGTGGACTCTTTTCCGCGCTTCGCTTAATAGAGCAAGGCATTCGGCCCATTGTCGTTGAACGAGGGAAAAGCGTGAACGAACGTCATCGCGACTTGTCCTTGATAACAAAAGAGCAGAAGATAAATCCCGAAAGCAATTATTGTTTCGGTGAAGGTGGCGCGGGCGCTTATTCGGATGGTAAACTATATACGCGCAGCAAGAAGCGCGGAAATGTTGAGAAGATATTGAATGTATTTTGCCAACACGGCGCGTCTACCACCATTTTGAGTGATGCCCACCCTCACATCGGCACTGACAAGCTGCCAAAGGTAATCGAAGCCATGCGCAACACCATCATCAAGTGTGGGGGCGAGGTGCATTTCCAAACCAAGATGACCGCTTTCTTGATGGACAACAACAAGGTGATTGGCGTGAAAACCGTTAATGCCTTAACAGCGCAAGAGCGCACTTTTAAAGGTCCTGTAATCTTGGCCACTGGCCATAGTGCCCGAGATGTGTACCAATATCTGGCCTCGGCAAGCATCCCCATCGAGCCCAAGGGGCTTGCCATAGGCGTAAGGCTCGAACACCCTTCGGCCTTGATTGACCAAATTCAGTATCACAACAAGAACGGGCGCGGCAAGTATTTGCCAGCCGCCGAATACAGCTTCGTTGCACAATCTGCCGAACGAGGCGTATATTCATTCTGTATGTGCCCTGGTGGCTTCGTCATCCCGGCAGCAACCGAACACGAACAAATTGTGGTTAATGGCATGAGTCCTGCCAACCGTGGCTCCAAATGGTCGAACAGCGGCATGGTAGTTGAGCTTAGACCTGAGGATGTTGAGGGCGATGACGTGTTGAAGATGATGCATTACCAGCAAGCAATCGAGCACGACTGTTGGGTAAACGGCAACCGAAAGCAGACCGCTCCTGCACAAAGGATGGTAGATTTCGTTAATCGCAAGCTCAGTTACGACCTGCCTCGTAGCAGCTATTCGCCTGGTTTGATATCCAGTCCGCTGCATTTTTGGATGCCGCGCCACATTGTTTCGCGCCTTCAAGACGGCTTTCAACGCTTCGGCAAAAGCAGTCATGGCTTCTTAACTAACGAAGCAGCGCTCATTGCTACCGAGAGCCGTACCTCTTCGCCAGTGCGAATTGTGCGCGACAGAGAGAGTTATCAGCACATCACCATCAGCGGATTGTTCCCTTGTGGCGAGGGTGCAGGTTATGCCGGCGGCATCGTTTCGGCTGCAATGGACGGCGAACGCTGCGCCGAAATGTGTGCCGCATACATTAAGGCCATCTTCTAATGTGGTTGTTCAAGCTCTCATCATCGCATTTCATGCATGGCGTTTTTCTATCTTTCGAGTTGAAGTGTGCACAACATGCCCCAATTGGTGACAAGATACAAAGCCTTTTCAGCAAGGTGCCAACCAAAAGGCTGTCGTATGGTCAATAGTAACTGCATCTAAAAAATATTGATAGCATCATTATCTTTGCACCATGATGTCAAAGGTGTGCATAGGAGAGCAGGAGTGAAGCGTAATTTGCAAATTACGCTTCACTCCAAGCACTCCTCCTATTTTATTTGTTAGAATATTCTTTCGTGTCGCGCCACAAAAATTCAGCGTAACGATTCTTTATGAACCATCGTCCGTTCAGCTTCACGTATTCGTCTTTATACCGAACCCCTTGCATGTGGATCAACTTCTTCGTTCCCTGTTGGGTGATGATTGTCACTTGGCAATAGCAGATGCCTTTGGCCGTATTGCCGTTGATTGTAACCGTTTGTTGTCCGTTTTGATGGAACACCTGTCCCACAGAAGCGAGAAAAATAGCAAATGCTTCTGCTATATGCTTTCGCCCTTTAAGGTCGGAAAGCACTTTTCCGTCGAACACCGTCTTAACAGTTGCATCTTCTGTGAACAGCAATCCCTGCAGTTCTGCCTCTTTGGTGTCTGAGAGCGTAGCGAAAGTGTCTACGAGATTTCTCAAAGCGGCCCTGTCTTCAAGTTCTACTATTCTCTGTTCGAAAGACGGGTTCGCTGTCTGTCCCTTTGCGTTGACGAAAAGCATGGTGGCCATCATCATTGCAATAATTATTCTATTCATTGTTCTTGATTTTAATAACATTGTAATCCTACTTCACTTCAAGTTTGTATGCGCCCGTCTTGATGGCTGCGATGGTGCCACCGTCTACAAGCAAGTCTGTTCCCGTGATGAACGAGGCTTGATCCGAGAGTAGGAACTGTGCTACATTTGCAATTTCGGCCGGATTTCCCACACGCTGCATAGCCGATGCCTCAATCATCTTCTGGTAGCCTTCGCCTGCGGCACGAAACTCGTCGTAGGCAAGCGGAGTAACGATTATGCCCGGCGATATGGTGTTGATGCGTGCTCCGCGACGCCCCAATCCATTGCGGCTTTGCGTACGCGCAATTGGTTGGAACGCTTCGATAGTATATAGGCTATTCCGCTGTTAACCACAACATCTGGCTGAATGCAGGGCAGCTTGTGCAGTTCATCGGCAGGCGTGTTGGTCAATGCCAGTTCCACTTCGCTCGATAGAGGCTCGGGCATCATGTATCCAGCCTGACTACTGATGAGTATGCCTGCGCCATCGCGTGTTATCACTTCGCCAAAGGCATCCAAGGCATAGGCAGAACCGATGAGGTCGAGAGTTAAGATGTGTTGCGGATTGCTTTGGTTGGGCGATGCTCCTGCCGTGTGTATGTAATATTTCACCGGGCCTAGCTCTGCAGCTTTCTTGGCAAAGGCATATATGCTCTCCTTGCTACTGGCATCCACGTTCATCTTCTCTACATGATAGCCCGACAATTCCATTTTCTGGCATGCGCTCTCCAGAGCCTTATCGCTGATGTCACCCAGCAGTACAGTGCGGTTTTGCGCCACGCGTTCGGCTATTGCCATCCCCATACTTCCTGCACCAAGCAGAACTACCACTTCTCTTTGTTCGTTGAAATTAAACTTCATCGTTGTATTATTTTAGTTGTATTCTCTTTGTAGATATTTTCTTGCTGTTTCTATTTCATGTTGCAAAGTTACGAATTCCCTGCCGCTCTTTCGTTACTCATTTTGCCTCAATACTTACATCTATTTCCGAACAATGACGTGATGTTCTTATGCGTAAACCTGTCATCATTGTTATCCTTCCCTTGTTTCTTGCCGAACCAACAATCTTCTGTGTCCCTGCTTGCCAGGACACCTACAACGGCTCACCCTAACTTGCACTAAATCTTTGTATAGGCTGGTGATTTGATCCTGATGAAATGCTTTTGCAAATATATTTGGCCATAAGTATGTATGCCGATGACTTTTCCTCGCATCAACATTTCTGCCGATGGAGTGTCTACCAGTGTTAACGCGCAAAGTGTTCATTGCCTTCTCTCCCTCGTGCGCTGGTGTGTTTTGTTGCGGTTGATTTGCTAAGCAAGTAAATTTTTTGCCATAGATTTTAATATTATGGCTGCCATTGTGTGCCGTATTTCCCCAATCGATTGCAAATAACCCATTCTCGCATGAGCTGTTGCTAGGAAGTAAGGGGCGGGTGTCGGCTTCTGTCACCCCATTTTGTCACATTTAGCATGGCTTTTGGCACAAACACGTGCTAAGTGCCGCATTTGGCCTTGCTATTGGTATGAAATAGCTTAGCTAAATGCGGCACTTAGCCTGGTTATCTCTTACACTTAGTCCTCCTAAATGCATCATATTGCTAGGCAATCAGCGAAAAAGGCCTTGTTATGGGCAGACAAAGGAGCGTTGAAAGCTATGAGTTAGGTAGGAAAGTAGGTAAAATAACAGACTCCAAAACACACAACGGCAACAATCTAGCGAAGCTTAAAGATGCAAAATGCACCATTTTGTGCGCATGCCTTATCCAAAGTGGCATAGCAGAACAAGGAAGAAGTTGGCGTTTTGCGGGTATAACGTCCTTGAAATGTTCTAGAATTGCGCGTGTAGAATAATTGTTTTGTAAGCAAATGAGAATAGGATTATGACATCAACGAAATGGATTTGGAAAGTCATAAGTGCACGTTTTGCAAACAATAAATCCTCCTTTTCTTCGGTGCAACGATTTTCAACGATGCGTATGATGCCAATTGTTCTTATGACAGCTGTTTTCCAAAGCCATTTCATCTTGAGTTTAATAGGAAGAAAATCGGTGATTTTGTTCCAGTTCGTTAATGCGCTTCATGTCGGCACCTGATAGTGAGAAGTCGAAGATGTCGTAGTTTTCGGCGATGTGTTGTGGGTTGCTAGAACCAGGAATGGCGATGTTGCCGCTTTGCAATTGCCAACGCAGAATTATTTGATAAGGCGATTTGGCATGGGCTTGGGCAATGCTGGTAATTACCGCATGCGTTGAAAGCGTTCGAATGCCCGTTCCGCGTCCCCCCAGCGGATACCAGCTTTCCATCACCGTGCCGTAAGGAGCTACATGTTTCTTCATTGCTTGGCCTGATGGTAGGGGTGCGTCTCGTTTTGTAGCACTGCAGGTGCAATCTTTGCGATACGCAACATGCGGTCGAAACTGTCTTCATAAAAGTTAGACAATCCTATGCTGTGTATCTTTCCTTCCTCCACACCGCGTTCCATTGCTTTGTAGGCATGTTCGTCGTTGGGTGCATAGTGATGCAGCAAAAGCAAGTCTATGTAATCGAGCCCAAGTCGTTGCAGGCGCTCATTTATTTCATTTTCGGCATCGCCGTATGTGGATGTCCAGAGCTTCGTTGTGACGAAGATTTCACTTCGTTTGATGCCGAAGTCTTGCATGGCGCGGCGAATTCCGCGGCCCACACCTTCTTCATTGCCGTAAATGTCGGCAGTATCGATGAGACGCATACCAACGCGCAGGGCGTTGTAGACGGAGTTTTCAGCTTGTGCGACTGAAAGCCGGTAAGTGCCGATGCCGATGATGGGCATGTCGTAACCGCTGTTGAGCCGCACAGTTTTCGTTTTATAGTCGAATGGTTTCACCTTGTTCTCATTCAAGCTGTCTTTATTCTCCTTTTCGCCCATGTTAGTTTGCTTTTTCTCCACTGTTTCATTGCCAGCCCCTTGACATTGCACACTTAGTGTGGCGAATGCCAAAAGCGACAAGGCGATGGGGTTCAATATTATCTTCTTCATGTAGTATGGGTTTATTTTGTTTTATCTTATTCCATCCACCAATGTTGCTGGAACTCCTGCCACAACCACATTGTCGGGCAAGTTGCGTGTTACCACAGCACCGGCTTCCACCACCGCATTGTCGCCAATGCTAACGCCAGGCATTATCGTAACCCCTGCCCCAATCCAAACGTTCTTACCAATGTTGATGGGTTTGCACAATAGTAGGTTGCGTTGGCGCAGGTCGTGTCCGTTAGACAGCAGTTGCACATTTGCGCTGATGATTGTTCCGTCGCCGATGGTGATGCCGCCACGTGCCATCATCAAGCAGTTGCCCATTATCACCACGTTTTTCCCGATGGTTACACCAGCTGCACTGATGCAATTAAAGGGCGGTAACAGCTGACTGTTTTCGCCAATACGCCCTTCGAACAGTTCTTCCACCAGTTTGTTGTACTCTTCGGTATATGGAATTGTGTGGTTGATTTGGAAAACAAGTTTCACATCGCGTATCCATACCTTGCGGTCTTCTTCTGAAAAGCTGCGCAGGTCTACCGTAAATTCTCTTTCATCTTTCATATCTTCATTCTTTTTTTGAGGGTTACTATTAGCAATATGTGGGTTCAATGTTGCTTCGTTCCGGCAATAAC
>CAJPTO010000115.1 GCA_905373605.1 uncultured Prevotella sp. | reverse complement strand
GTAGTTTACCAATTCTGTTTTGGTTTTATCCACACTTAGAAAGAAGTCGAATTCGCCCTTAAAGTTGCTTCGTTTAAGGTTCTTGGGGAAGATAATCCGCTTAATTGGGTTGACAAGATCATCATTTATCCTTAAAAACCTAAGATTGTCTAAGCCCGTAAGGTCTAGAACATCGGTTTCTATCGAGCTTAAATCTAGCTTTTCTATCGTGGTTGGCATTTTTATAAGTTTAATTCGGGGCATGTCTGGCCTACTTTCTTCCATGCCTCTTGTCCATCCAAAATACAACTCACACCTTTTTAGCTTGGTATGGCTAAGGTCTAACTTCTTAACGGGGTCGATATAGTTGTGGGGCTTAAGTGTAAGCGAGTCTAAGTTCTCGGGGTAAATGGTGTTGGCTGTTATGAATTGTTGGACTTCTAGCTCTCGCAGGCCTTGCACTTTGGTATAGTCTATCTGCGTTCCTACCTTGATATCTGGCGTGCTGCTGGCAGGCAGGCTCAGAGATGTAACGGCGCAGGGTATGTCTTGGGGCAACATGGGCCACGTGTTAAAGTTGTATGCCAGTCGTTTCAGCTTGTTAATCTTGTCTAGGCCCACTATTTTCGCTTTTTTCTGCCTATTGCCCAGGGACAGTATCTCGAGGGTGTCTAGATACTGATTGAGCTTAACCTCCTCTACTTCATGTTGCTTGCTGTCTGGCTGATAAATAGAGAAATAGTTAATGCGGCTAGCACTAATGTCGAACGTGCGTAAACCCCTGTTGTTTGCATCAGGATAGGCAGTGATGGTTAAACTGCGCACGTGGGGATTGGTAACTTTTATGTCGGGTTCTAGGATGTTGCAATCCTCGAACTGCATCTTGCGCGCCCTCGGGGTGTTGATGGTGTTTGCGTTGTATTCGCAATAACTTGCTTTAAACATAGGGAACACGTTTGTGGGAGCTTTTATTGCCGTGAGATCGCAATTTTTAAACTCCATCCATGTTATCTTGTCGTTCTTCGAGAAGTCGTATCCGCTCACGTCTATGGGCTTAAAGGGGCGGTTGGGAAACCAAAGCGTGTAATCGAAGTTGCCGGCTTCAAAGATTAGTCGCACCTCTTCTAGCTTTGTAAGCTTGTCTAGGTCGAGCATTTTTGTTATCTGCGCCTCGGTTATGTAAATGCTTTTCGTGTTTGGAAAGTTGCCTGCTCCCCACAACGTAACGTCTTGCCCCAGGCCTTTGAACTCGGCATACTGGTTGAATTGCAGAATATGCTCTATCTTTTCTGGCGGCAGGTTCTCTTCGTTTTTCATCTTTAAGAAGAGCGAGTCGCCGTTGGGCAAAAGGTATGCGAAGCCGTCTTTGAGGGCTTTTGCGTGGTAGAAGTTGATGATGCGTTCGCCCTCTTTGCGGTTAGCCTCGTCGGTAAGCTTGGGCAAATTGGCGCGTGCCTGCTCAAAGCGGTAAGCTCGGGCGTAGTCGGTAATGCGCTCTTTGATGAAATCCTGGTATTGGGCGGTGTTCTCGTTCAGCTCTACATCGTCTTGAACGACGTTGAGCAAGTCGCCCTTTTGGCACGAGTTCAGGGCAAGTGCCAGGGCCGTTGTGGCGGCCAGTGTGATATATGTTTTGTTCATTGTGGCTTTGTGTTATGGTTGTGTCAACGTTTTTGCGGTTTCTCTAACGCCTTTAACATCGGTTAAAGTGGCGATGGGCTGCTTAAGCATGAAGAGATAATAGGTTTCTTGTGGCGATGAAATGCGGAACCATGCGCCCGTGTTTGTGGGTTTGATGTACTCGATGATGTAGTAATAGTTTTTCCAAACCTTTACGGCATCGCCGTTGTCGTTGCTAAGTAGCACGTCGAGCGGGCGTTGGTCTGTTGGAACACGGAAGAGTGCTTCGCCCACACTGATGAACGGAAGCTCGTTTGTTTCAACGATAATGCGGTTGCCTTGCGTGCGCCAAGTGCCTTTCACCATGATGTTCTTGTCTTCAACCTGCGATGCCCAGGGGCGGAACGCCGTCTCTTTAACGACGGATGGAATGTCTATGTACACGTTGCCGTCTTGTGCGAAGTTGAATTTCGCCCCGTAAACAAGGGATGGTGTCTTGGTGAGGAAGTCGTTAACGAAAGTTGTTCGGATGGCCAATTGGGGTATTTCGAATTTACTTTCCGATTCGCTTGAATAGGGCGACATTTCCCAAGCGGTGTTGTTGAACAGGCCTTTGTCTATGGGTTGTCGGCTAACTTGCATGCCGTCGAACCATGCTTGCCCCATGTTGCGCAGGTCGGGAAACTCTGTTGGCGAGCCGCCTTCCAGCACCGAGCCTCCGTTAAAGAAGTCTATCATCATCACGCGGTTGCCCGTATCGATGTATGTTCGTATCATCGCCACGTTGTCTTTGGTTTGCAGGTCCATCACCTTCACGCGTAAGGTGGCATATCCCACGGGCGTTTTTGTGTCGATGATAACGGTGTTGGGGTCGGTTGGCGAAGTTTTCCACTTGCCCCTGCAAAGAAGGAATTGGTATTTCGTAAGCGGTGGATAGAAGATGAGCGTGGAGGTGCCGTCTCTTTGCAGCTCCATACCCAGCCATGCCATAGAGTAGAGCATGCCTTCGAATGGGGTAGAGGCCTTATTGCCGAAGTTGGTGCTGCTCCACGAGTCGTTGGGGATGTTCAAGTTCACGTCTTTGAACCATGTGGTGGAGGTGAGTTTCTGCACCACGGGGTTGTTCAGGTCGGGCACGGCGGCCTCTTGGTGTACATCTATAACGTTGCGTTGGTCGCATGCAGCGAACAAAGTGGCGAGCGACAAGGCCGCCAGAACGATGTGTTTCATTATATGCGGGGTTTTAAATGTTAATTTCTATGGCCGCCGATAGATAGCGGCGAGGTTGTGTGAAGCGTGCGAGCGACTTGCGCCCGTCTTTAAAGAAGAGGTTGATGTTGCCCAGCAAGGCGGGGTTGGTGAGCTGCCGCAGGTCGTCCCAACGGTGATATTGGGTGTCGAGAAGGTTGTACACGCCCGCCCTCAGCGTGATGTGGCCACCTATTTTATAATAGGCATAGAGGTCGAAGGTGTATGCGTTCTCTAAAAATGCGGCAGGAAAACGGCGAATGATGTCGCGTCCGGAGGCATCGCGGTCCCAAAATGTGGTTTGCGAAATGGGCTTGGCGAAGTGGAAATTCATCTTGGCGTTAACCTCCCAACGCTTATTTGCACTGGTGTAGGCTAGCCCTAGGTTTCCGGCAAGCGGCTGAACGCTGAGCATGCTCATGCCCGAAGACGACTCGCCCTGTGCGTAACTCCACGCCGACGACAGCGAAATGCCGCGTAAGGCGGGCCACCAAGCATCTGGATACAGTTGCAGTGCGGCATCGAAACCTACAAGATGGGCGCGGTCGCGGTTAACGTTGGTTACGTAGGCCAGGCGTTTTTCTTGCGGCATAAGTGGCTCGCTCACCGTGAGCAGGCCTTGCCGAAGCTCGATAAAGTCGGAGTAATGGTTGTAATAGGCACTGAACATGTAGGCCAGGGCATTGGTTTTGCCTGTTATTTCCAGCTCGTGATTGATGGACTTTTCGGGCTTCAGGTCGCGGTTTGCCATCACAAGGAACGATGGCCACGTGCTGTAGAACTGGAAATATTGCTCTTCGATGTTGGGTACACGATAGCCAGTGGAGAATTTGTAGGCTAAATTGAGCCACGGCTTGGGCGTGTATGCCAGCACGGCCAGTGCCGAAAGGCCACCCTGGGTGTTGCGTATCGGACTGAAATCCATGTTCGCTCCCTGCACGTTTTGCAGCAGGTAGGCAATGTAACCCGTGTTGCGCGCCTGCGTATCGGCATCGTCTGTTGTGCGGAAGAGGTCGTAACGCAGGCCCAGTTTAAGGTTCAGCACGGGCGAAAGCGCAGCTTCGTCTAGCAGCGACAGAGCCAAGTTGAACCGCTTGATGGGGTTTACAAAGGCGTAAGCTTCGGCCGTGGTGCCCATGTTCTCGCCCAAAAGGTACACCTTTCCGTGCTTAACGGTGTAGCCGTCTACGTTATTTGCGGCTACGGGATTTTCCACATCCACGTTGCGCGAGCTGTAATTGCGCAGCGAAGTGGTGGCGGTTAGGTTCAGGCTGTGTTGGCCTAGCGCGCCAAGAGGCAGTTTACGGGTGTCGGCCGAGAGGCGTAACAGGGCGTCGCCAATCTCTTGTGCGCGGTATTTGTCGCGCTTGCCCTCGTGCAACAGGGTCATGTCGCCGTTGTGCTTGTCGAAGTTTGGACGATAATAATCTGTCCACGTAGTGGCGTCGAGATACGAAACCTGATAGTGTAGCCTGGCAGCGAACTTCTTAACCAGTGCTTTGTCTGACGTGAAGCGGTAGCCGGCAGAAGCCTGTCGGGTGAGCGATTGGTCGTGCGAATAATAATAAGGCTTGCCTTCTGCCGTGAAAGCGTCTATGGGTTCGAGTGTCCAAACCTCGGCATCTGCCTTTCGGTTCATCGCGTAGAAGGCCGCATCAAGGCGGTGGTGCTCGTTGGGCGCATAGGCAAGTTTGGCCAACCAGGCGTGTTGTGCAAAGGAGGTGGGGTCTGTTTGGGTAGAGGTGATGTTGCGTGTTCGCGCTCCGTGTGCGAAGTTTCGCAACTCGTTGCCGTCGCGGCGGGTAACCATGAGCAACGCTTCCCATTGTTTCCACAGGGCTGCTGCCCCTCCGATGAACGAGCGTAGGTTGTCTTTGCCGTTATATCCTGCGTGGGCGAACCCTCCCCATTGGCCTTTCGTTATCAGGTCGCGTGCGTTTTTGGTGTTGTAGTTCACCGTTCCGCCCAGCGCTCCGTTGCCAGATACGAACGAGTTTGCACCCCTTTGTATCTCTACCGATGAGGCCAGATAGGGGTCGAAGTCAATCCGCGAGGCGTTGGAAAGGCCATACGAGCTGAACACGACATTGTCTTGGATGTCGGGTTGTAATATCCCGTCTACGCTTATTGCCACTCTGTTGGCCTCTACACCGCGCATGGCGAAACCCCGCATGCCGCCGCGCGACCCCGATATCGACACGCCCACGGAGGGCATGTAGCGCACAAGGTCGGTCATGTCGGCAGGCATTTCCACTTTAAGTTGCTCCGCCGTTTGCTTAATCATGCCCACGGCACGCGCTCCGCGATTGGCTTTCACCACCACTTCCTTAATGTTGTGCGCACGTGTGGTGTCGTTAACGACGGCTTGCGCGCTGACAATTGCGGGCACGAAGCACGCAAACAAGAGTGCCCAAGCAAGCAAAACGCCTGGCTTGCGGTGCGCCAACGCGGCGCGGATGGTTTGCCCACTAAGGGCATCGGCAGTTGTATGTGAATGTCTTTTCATCCGTTTATCAGCGTTAGTTTCTTGGTGTAGGGCTTCAGCGTGATGGTTCTCCCGTCGGCATTGAAAGGCGTTCCCACCGCTATGGGAGCTTGCGCGCCGTCTATGAGGATAGACTTGAGGGCAAGTTCGAACGTGGGTTTCGACCCTTTCTGCGTTTTTCCTCCGGGCAACAGGATGCTGCCGCCGTCGGTTTGCGTGAGGCTGAAGACGAACGAAGCCGTTGTTTCGCCCCAGTTTAAGAACCGTGGCGGCACGCGCTTAAACGTTAGCGTGTGCTCGTTGGCGCGGTATTCGTAAAGCAGACCGCGCAGGGGAATGCGCAATGTGCCCTCCGTCCCGCCGTTGTCTATGGGCAGGAGCAGTTCGGGTTGTGAGAAATTGGCCACCTCGTTGTGCAGGTCGAACCACAGGTAGGTGTTGCTTTCGTCTATCACGAATATCTTTGAAAGCAGCAAGGCGTTGTCGGCATCCATCTCAGAGGGTTGCGCCTGTTGGAAAGTGTCGTTGTCGTCTAGCTCCCGACCGATGCACCCCGAAAGGGAAAACAATAGCGAGAGCAGTGCGGCTAGCAACTTAAAGTGTGGCATAGGGCTCATTCTTTCGGGGTTAGGGTTATTTGCTTAAAGGGTTCGGGATAGCTTGTGTCGAACGTTTTGTCGGCATACGAGGTTAGGAATTGCTTGATTTGAACGAACAGCCCGATGCGGGGCTGGCTCAAAACGAGGTTCCTGCCATTACGTTGGTAGGTAAACTCGTAATACCACTCGCGCTTCACGTCGCCATATCCACTAGAGAAGTTGGAAGTGTTCTTCATAGGGATGCGGAAGAATATCTTGTTTCCGTAGGTGGCGTAGCGCATTGGCGTTTCGCTCATGTTAGCTTCGAGCCAGTCGCCATCGCCGTCGAATCGTTTGCTGTATTCCTCAACGGCAGGCAAAAGAAAGAAGCGATGAGCCTTCACTGTGTTGTCGGCATTAAGCGTAAAGTCGAAGGCGAATTCTTTCATCGACTTGTACACGCCCTCGTTCAGGTCGGCAACATCTTCTCGAATGCTGTCTATGTCGAACGTCCAGGTCCATTGTGTGCCGGTGATGTCTTTGGGTGGAGCTTGCGTTTTGCTGCTCAATTGGTCTACATACTTCTGTGTTTCTTTGTCTACCTGTGCCACAAGTTCTTTCAATCGTTGGTATCTCTCGCCGCTACGCAGGCGGTAGGGCAACTCGTAGAGCGTGCTTCCGCTCGAGATGAGCAACTGGTTGCGCGCAATGTACATGTCGAACAGTGTGTTTTGGCTCATCTTTGAAGGTACGTCGCGAGCGTCTCTGTTAAGTCTTACGGCAATTTGCACCAGTGTTTGAAAGGCGCGGACGTCGTCGTCGGCCAACAGATTGTGGTCGTCGGTAACGAGATCGCTGAACACAAGTTGGTTAAACTGCTCCTCTGCTTTATCTGGCGACTCGAAGGCAAGGTTGAAAAGTTGGTCGAATTTGTCGGCCAGTTGCTGTTTGGCCACAAGTGCGCGCTCGTTTTCGTCTAGCTCGGATGTGGTGCAGCCAGCAAGGAAAAAGGCGAACAGGCCTGTAAATGCGATGGCAAACCAACGCTGGGCTTGGATGAGTGCTTTGTTTGAGTTTGGCATAGTTGTTCTATTTTTTGATTTAGTTTGTGGGGATAGGGTTGGTCCTTCCGTCATTTAGCCGCTTCGACATTCACCACCACAGGCAAGACGTTGGGCAAGATGCGCAGAACAAGCTTGTTGTCTTTCCACGTTCCTTCTGCAGTAGCTTTGTCGGTTTCAAACCCATTGGGGTTTGGGATGGCTATTCCACCAGGCAACTGCTTTGGATCTACCGAACTCCCGTTGTGAGGCGCAGCCTTAAAATACCCCTTTATTGACTTAAGTGCAACGGCTCCGTTCTCTCCTGGGGTGGCAACGAAAGTAAAATCGACGGTCATGTCGAAAGGCATGCGTGCCGTTTCGCTAGGTTTGCCATTTCCATCAAGGAAAGGCGCGTTGAAGTTCTCGTAGTGCATGCGCACTTGTTGCGTACCTGCCACGCGCTCTATATATATGGTGTGCGGGCCTTCGGCCATTTTTTTGTTACCCATTGTGGGAGCTATGGTGGCCTTGTATGTACCTGCCATGCTATTGACAACTGCTTCGCTTACACCTTCATTGTCGTCTGATTTGCTACAAGCTGTTGTAAGACTCATGGCCAGGGCGAACATGATGAACAACGCGGAAAGATTTTTTAAACTTGTAATTCTCATTTATCTATAGGTTTTTAGCCCCAACATAAGATGGAGCAAGGTGAATAATATTGGCTGACGTATGGACAAACATATTGTTTGCCACGTGTTTTCGGCGTAGGTACAGCCGTTTTCCATGCGCCGATAAGCGGTTATGGCGTTGGTATTTGCTTCTTACCGTGCCACCTGATTTTCATCGGAACGGGCAACATCAGGTCGATGATGGCGTATATTTCGCCTTTCGATTTGATGTAAAAGCCCTCCATTTCGGCATCGTCGCTTTCGGGAAGCGGCAGCCCGATGGTTTTTCCGTGGTCGCTTGTATGCACCGAGCCGTCTTTGCCTGCAAGGCGGATGGTGTCGCTAGGCGTGTCGGTGAGCAACAGTTTCATGTTTATCGACATGTAGAGCGGCATGAACTGGGTGTGGAAATCAACCACACGAAGTTGCAACCACCCGTTGTTGTTCGCTGTGAGCGGCACTATTGCATCGCCGCCTGTGAAGTAGAGGCGAGGCGTTACGCGGTCGGCATCGTAGTAAATAAGGTCGAGCCGCGAGTCGTACAGCCCTGCCACAAGCTTGGCTTGCGCTTGGGTGTGCAGGTTAGAGTCGGCATATTCGTTGCGGTTGGGCAGCAGTTGGTCGGCTCGTTCCAGGTCGGGCGAGTGCATGTCGTCGGTGCATGCCCCCACAAGCGTTGTTGTAAGGAGGGCAAGTGCAAGCCCAATGGCCGCCCCGCGCAGTTGGGATATGTTGTATGCAACCATCGCTAAGCCCGTTTTCGCGCCACCATCGAGATGGCTTGGATGTTCTTGTCGTGCTTCCTAAAAATGCTCCGCATGTGCAAAACGCGTTTCCGGGCAGGGGCATTGCGAAGCATGCGCCAAACGATGCGCAGGAAACCGCCCCATCCTTCGTCGGCCACCACGCGGCGCCATTCTAGCAGGTGCATCGGACTTTGTTTCGTCCATACCACCTCGAAGCCGTTTTCTTCAAGCACGGCGCGCCATGCCGAGAGCGTTAGTGGGCGCACATTGGTCTTGATGCTATGTGCAAGGTCCTTCTCAATGGTGCGTTGTAGCTCGCTGCCCGCATCATCGGGGCAGATTACGATTTCGTGAATGGCGTACAGTCCGCCCGCTTTCAGCAGTCGTGCCGCCTCTCTTACGATGGCGTTTTTCTGCGGTGCGCTCTGCATGGTGAGCATCGCCTCGCCGTACACCTTTGTTGCGCAGGCATCGGGCAGCCCTGTTTGTGCGGCATCGGCCGCCACTACGCGCATGTTGGCATAGCTTACGTTGTGCCGAACACGGCTGGCGGCCTCTTCGTTCAGCTCTACGGCGGTGTACGAGTGTGGTTTATGGGCAACGGTTAGGCGTGCCGTTTGTCCCAATCCTGGTGCAAACTCCACCACGTCGTCCGTCTCGTTGATGTTCATTGCCTCCAACATTTGGGCGGTAAGTTCGCGTCCTCCTGGTCTAAGCACCCTTTTTCCAAGTTTGGCAAGCACCCAATGGCCTTGCTCCATGTTCATTTTTTTCTCGGTCATGATGGTTATATGTTAAGTTCAACGGTGTAAAACATTTCTGTTGATTAAGGCGGCAAAGCCTACATTTGCCACGTTATGCCCCCAAATATGCAGCGCGGCTGGGCGGGAATGAAGAATGCCATCTGCTTTGCAGAGAAGTTGGGGAA
>CAJPTO010000114.1 GCA_905373605.1 uncultured Prevotella sp. | reverse complement strand
ACGCGCCCCATAAACAGGTGTTGGGCATCGAGGCCATGCAGCAGCTTCACAAATCGGCCTTTGCGTTCATCATATTGCAGCACGCTCCCCACGTTGTAAGCCAAGATGCGGTTGTTGCGTCCCACCAACAGCTGCGTAACGTTGCGGTTGGTGTCGTCTATGTCTATGCGTTCAAAGGAGTTTTGGTCCGTATAGCGGCAAACGCCGTTAACAGTGGCCACCCAAAGGCGGTTTTTCATGTCGCGCACCACGGCCGTGATGTTATTGTCGGGCAGCCCAGAGCTGTCGTCGGTGCAGAAATATTGGTAAAACTTCGCTCCGTCAAACTTGTTCAGCCCTCTAAAAGTAGCCATCCATAAATGTCCCTGCGCGTCTTCGGCAAAACCGCGCACGTTGTGGTTAGATATTTCGTCGGCAATCACCATGCTCTGACTGTTGGCATGCGTTGGTTTGCGCTTGTTGTCGCCGCATGCCAGCACAAGGAGGGCCATGCCAGCCAAGGCCATGTTGCGAATGTAAAAAGGTGTCATCTGTTAGCTTTTCCACAAAGTTACGAATAAGCCGCTTAAGGGGCAAGCCTTTTGCCGTGCGGCATGCGTTAAAAGATGAAAAGAGGGCAAGGTTCACCCCGCTTTTCCACGGCCAAACAGCCGATTTGAACGCACGTGAAAATGTTTGGACGCTGGTGAAAACGCCTTTGAACGCCACAGAAACACAAACGGACGAACAAGAAAGCCTCCTTGAGAAACAAGCTGTAACTTTGCCGATGTAAACAAATCTGGTGGAAATCTAGAAATTGCCTATGTCGTTTTTTAGCTTTTAGCTGGACAGTTTTCGTTTACAACAGACGGAGCATTGCGCACCATGTTACAGAAAGCCTAAACGAAAAAGGGTCTGGTAAAAGCTAAAAGACAACGAAGAGCAAAATGAGGAAAACAGGTTTGCGCGGATTTTATAGGACAAGCAGTTAATATTACTAAGTATGGAAAGAGCAAGACTAACCAAGACATTTCTTTTGCTTCTTATAACCATCTTCTGCCTTCCGGCATGGGGACAAGAGGCGACAAACATTTCGGGACGCGTTGTAGACGATGCCGAGGAGCCGATGATTGGCGTAAGCATCGTGGAGAAGGGCACTACCAACGCCACAGTCACCGACCTAGACGGGAATTTTAAGTTGGCCGTTCAGCGCGGCGCAACGCTAGTAGTGTCGTATGTGGGCTACACCACGCAAGAAGTTCGTGCCGCACAAGGCATGAAAATCATTCTCAAAGAGAACGCAAGGGTTTTCGACGAAGTGGTTGTCGTGGGCTATGGCATACAAAAGAAAAGCTCGGTGACGGGCGCCATATCACAAGTGAAGGCCGAAGACATGGAAAACCGAACCATCACCAACGCCAAGCAGGCCTTGCAAGGCAAGACTGCCGGCGTGCAACTGGTGTCGGCATCGGCTTCGCCTGGGTCTAGCCCCACGGTTCGCATTCGCGGTTTCTCATCGAACGTGGGTTCAGACCCACTATATGTGGTAGACGGCGTGCGCATGACCGACATCGGCGGCATCGACCCCAACGACATCGCATCGATGGAGATACTTAAAGACGCTGCCAGCGCGGCCATATATGGCGCAGAAGCAGGCAACGGCGTGGTGCTTATCACCACAAAGAAGGGCAAGGCTGGCGAAGGCCGCATCAGCTACAGCTTTCAATACGTGGGACAATCGCTGGCCAAACTGCCAAAGCTGCTCAACGCTAGCGAATACACACAATACATGAGAGAAGGAAACACCTTTACCCAAGAATTCATCAACGCCAACTGGGACCGCACAACCGACACCGACTGGCTGGACGTGGCTTTCGAAAACAGCAAGATGACTAAGCATAACCTGGCCTTTACCGGCGGTGGCGAACGCGGCAACTACTACCTGTCGCTGTCTTACCTCGACAATGATGGCATCGTTAAGGGCGATGCCGACACCTACCAGCGGCTAACAGCCACTGTCAATTCGGAATACAAGATTAAGGATTGGCTCAAAGTGGGCACTACCAACCAGATTGAGAAATACAACCTGCGGCAAGTGTCTACCAACAACGAATATGGATCGCTGCTCACAGCAGTGATGATGATGGACCCCCTTACACCCAACGTGTATACAGGCACGCTGCCTTTCCACGTTCAAAACGCATTGAGCATGCATAAGCACCTGCTTACCGATGCCGACGGGCACTATTACGGCATCTCGCCCTTCTATCTGGGCGAACAATACCATCCCATGATAATGCGCGACAATACTGTGGGCAAGACCAGCGGCTTCACTGTTAACGGCTCCATCTATGCAGACTTCACCCCCTTGCGCGGTTTCACCTTCACGTCGCGCCTTGGATATCGCCTATCGGGTACGCGCCAAAGCAACACGCAGCTGCCTTTCTACGGCAACGGCGTGCAAAGCCGCGACTATGTGAGCCACAACGCACAGAGCAACACGGCCATTTACTACCAATGGGAAAACTTTGCCAACTACATGCGCAGCTTCGGACGGCACAATGTCAACGGCATGGTGGGCATGTCGTATCAAGAAACGACCACAGACTTTGTTCGGGGCGAGCTAAACGCAAAAGGCGAGAACGCCTTGCTCAAGAACGACCCGCTATTCTTCTTCCTCAAGTATGGCTCGCCCTCGGCAACAAAGGCTGTTGACGGCGAAAAGCTGCGCTCGGCAAGGCTCTCCTACTTCGGACGACTTAGCTACGACTACGCCAACCGCTATTACGCCCAGTTCTCTCTGCGTGCCGATGCGGCCGACTTAGCCCTACTGCCCCACAACACACGTTGGGGATACTTCCCAGCAGCATCAATTGGATGGACCATATCCGAAGAAAGCTTCTTCGCCCCACTTCGCAACACCATCAACAGCCTTAAGTTGCGCGCCAGCTGGGGACAAAACGGCAGCCTTTCGGCTTTGGGCAACTACTCTTACAGCACAACGATGGAGCAAAACGGGCTATACCCCTTCCTCACTGGCAACGTCTACGTGCGCGGAGCAAACCCCAC
The DNA here is from genome assembly GCA_905373605.1 of uncultured Prevotella sp. Classification (GTDB taxonomy): domain Bacteria; phylum Bacteroidota; class Bacteroidia; order Bacteroidales; family Bacteroidaceae; genus Prevotella. Next base: position 6,296 of record CAJPTO010000114.1, on the reverse strand, counting down.
AGCACTGGGAAACGACGACCTGAAGTGGGAAACATCCGAACAAGCCGACCTAGGCATCGACGCCTATGCCCTCGACAGCCGACTGAACTTCAGCGTAGACTATTTCAACAAGAAGACAAAAGACCTTCTTATATGGAACACAACGCCCTCGCTCAGCATCGGCGGCGAAACTTCGCCCATCAATGCCGGCAACGTAAGCAACAAAGGCTTTGAGCTAGAACTGGGTTGGCGCGACAACATCAAGGGCTTCAGCTACGGCATCAGGGCCAACTTGGCCACGATAAGCAACAAAGTGACCTACATAGACCCCTCCATAAGCAGGCTGCCAGGCTCAACGTTCCACACCTACACCGTTACTTACTTCGAGAAAGATTATCCCGTGTACTACTTCCGAGGCTATAAATTTGCGGGCATCGATGCTGCATCGGGCAATCCCACCTTCGAAGACCTGGACAATAGTGGAGAAGTGAACGACGGCGACCTTACATACATCGGCGATGCCATCCCCGACTTCACCTACGGCATCACCCTTACCGCAGCCTACAGGGGCTTCGACCTTACGGTGTTCGGCACGGGCTCGCAGGGTAACGACATCTTCAACTGCATTAACCGCCCCGACTATGCTGCAAGCAACAAACAAAAGGAACTGTTCTTCGACGACAGGTGGACACCCACACACACAAACGCCACACAACCCCGCGCCGGTGCAACCAACATGGACAAGTATGCCACATCGAGTGCTATGGTGTTCGATGGGTCGTACTTCAAGATTAAGCAAATACAGCTGGGATACACCCTGCCCAAGCAGTGGACCTCCAAGCTCTTCATCAACAACGCACGCATATATCTGTCGATGGACGACTTCTTTACCTTCACCAAGTATAAGGGTTTCGACCCCGAAGCCTCGGCAAACGCCACATCGGGAATGGGCATTGACAAGGGTGCCTACCCCAATTCGAAGAAACTGGTGATAGGCTTTAACATTGATTTTTAATACCCAACAACAATACTTACACGCATGAAACGTTTATATATATGGATTGTGCTCGCTGCCTTATTGAGCTTGGGCACAACAAGTTGCGAAGACCGGCTGGACATTCCACGGCACGGCAACCTAGGGTCTAAAGAAAGCTTCTACAAAACCGACGAAGAGGTGGAAGAAGCCCTGGCATCGATGTACATCAGCTTCAGGGCCAACTATTACAACTGGTTCTTCTTGAAAAATCTCTTGGCCGACGATGTGTGGTGCGGTGGCGGCGGACGCGGCGACAACGGCGACATGGAGAAGCTGAACGAGTATAATTTCGGCACGGACAACGCCTTGGTGCAAGGTGTTTACACCAACCTTTACACCATTATATATAAGGCCAACCTCATCATCGACCAGGTGAAACCCAACACCCAGAAGATGAAACGATGCATAGCTGAGGCACATTTCTTCAGGGCTTGGGCCAACTTCGAACTGGTTACGCTGTGGGGACCCGTGCCAATGGTGGACCATGAGCTTAAGCCCAACGAGTATCGTCCCACAAACGCTGCTACGAACACCCTTTGGAACTTCGTTGAGAGCGACCTCAAACAAGCCATCGAGTCGGGAGCACTGCGTTCGAAGAACGATGCCAACGACGACGAAACGGGAATACGCGTGACAAAAGAAACCGCAGAAGCCTATTTGGGTAAGGCATTCCTGTTCCAAGGCAAGTATGCCGAGGCTGCAACGATGTTCGAAAGTGTCGTCAACTCGGGCAAATATGCACTCTACACCGGCGAATACGACATGCTGCTGCATGCCGCCAACAACAATGGTTGCGAAAACTTGCTCGAAGCACAGATGCGCAACGACTCTGAACAGGCTTGGGCACAAATGACGATGCTGCATCTCATGCAAGGATGGCGCACCGACAAGTTGTTGTACAGCAAGAAGGCTCTTGCCGAAATTGCCACTGGCACTTATGGATTCATGAACCCGAGAAAAAGTCTTTACGACGCCTTTGTCGCTGCCGAGGGTGCAGACGGATATCGTCTGAACAGCACCATGCGCACCTTCGACCAAATGAAAGAATACGGAATCGACATACAGCCGGGCGCGTTCGTTTACGGAAACGAAGGATATTTCATGTGGAAAAACCGCCCACTAAAGGAAGATTGCATCATCGACCAACCTTTCTTCCAGGGGCTGCAATACATCAACTTTCGCGTGATGCGCTATGCCGAGGTGCTGTTGATGGCCGCAGAAGCCAACCTGAAAGTGGGAAACGAGGCTAAAGCTCTGCTATACGTCAACCTTGTTCGTGCGAGAGCAAAGCTCACCGCGCTTACAACGCTCACCCTTCAAGACATAAAAAACGAGAAGCGACTGGAGCTGTGTCTGGAAAGTGTGCGCTATCAGGACCTCGTGCGGTGGGGAGATGCCAAAGATGCCTTGCAAAAACAGGGTGAACAGATACCCTCTCTCACCAATACCGGCGTGCAATGGAACTTCAAGAACGATGCTTATGGTTTCAAAGAGCGAAACATGCTGCTGCCCATTCCACAGAAAGAAACCGAAGTGAACCCTAACATAAAGCAAAACGAGGGCTGGAGGTGAATGGGATAATAATTAACGAGGGGGTAAGTTGGTGAAAATGCACCAAGTTATCCCACTCGCCAACTCATAAACTCAAAAACTCATAAAGTCAATAACTCACCCACTCATAAACTCACCCACTCATAAACTCACCCACTCAATAACTCACCCACTCATAAACTCAACAATTCACGAAATCCCAACCATGCTAAAAAGATATATATCCTGCCTATGCCTAGCTCTCGTTGCAGCATACGGCACTGCACAGCAAAACCTCTTTGGCCCACAAGTGCCCAAGTCGCCCGAGGTAAACGCCGACAACACCGTTACCTTTCGTCTTATGGCACCCAATGCCAAGACCATTGAGATAACCGGAGACTTTCTGCCAACACAGAAAGTAAACACCCCTTACGGAGAATACGATGCACCCGGCACCGCCAATCTCACCAAAGACGAAAAGGGATTGTGGACCTTCACCACACCTTCACCACTGCAACCCGAACTTTACATGTACAATCTCATCGTAGACGGTGTGCGTGTTACCGACCCCTCAAACGTTTATGCCATACGCGACATCGCCAACACCTCCAGCATCTTTCTCATTCCAGGACAACAAGCCAACCTATATCGGGTGAACAGCGTGCCACATGGAACGGTTTCGAAAGTGTGGTATCACAGCACTACGGCCAAGATAAACCGCCGCTGCACCATATATACTCCTCCTGGATACGAAAGCAGTAAGCTACAATACCCCGTGTTGTACCTGCTTCACGGCATCGGGGGCGACGAACAGGCGTGGACAGAACTGGGAAGGGCGGCACAAATAATGGATAACCTCATCGCCCAAGGCAAGGCCAAGCCCATGATTGTGGTGATGACCAACGGCAACATCTCCCAAGAAGCCGCTCCGGGAGAAACCTCAGAGGGATTTACCACGCCCACAATGGCACTGCCTAAAACAATGGACGGACACTTCGAACAGGCTTTCCCCGACGTGATAAGCTTCGTGGAACGCACTTTCCGCGTGAAGAAAGACAAAGCCAACCGCGCCATTGCTGGTTTGTCGATGGGTGGGTTCCACTCGTTGTTCATCGCCATCAACAATCCCACACGCTTTGGCTACGTGGGATTGTTCTCTGCCGCTGTAGACCAACAGCAAAAAGGCGGCATAGAGGCCATCTATGCCAACCGCAACGAGAAGATTGACGCGCTTTTCGCCCAAAATCCCAAACCTTACCTGTGGATTGGCATCGGGAAAACCGACTTCCTCTACAAAAACAACGCTGACTTGCGCGCATATCTCGACCAACGAGGCCACAAATACACCTATGTGGAAACCGAAGGCGGACACATCTGGCGAAACTGGCGTATTTATCTCACACAGTTCGTACCCAAACTTTTCAACAAATGATACATCACAAGAGCCTCCTTACGCTTCTTTGCCTATGCCTGACCCACGCCGCAACGGCCTTTGCACAGCCACGCTTGCAGGCAAACAACATCGATGAAGTGGTAAATGCCATGACCCTTGAAGAGAAGTGTCACCTTGTCTTGGGCTGTGGAATGGCTTTCGGTCCCGAAGCAAAGTTTCCGGGAACGGCAGGAAGCACCTACGCCATACCGAGATTGGGCATACCTGCTACCTATTGTGCCGACAGCAACCAAGGACTTCGCATGGCTGCCAAGCGCGATTTCGACAGCCGCGATTACTTCTGCACCGACTACATGACCAGCATCGCCCTCGCTTCCACTTGGGACAGGCAAGCTGCCTACAACATTGGCAAGGGCATCGGCAACGAAACACGCGAATATGGGCTCGACTGGATACTGGCTCCAAGCATGAACTTGATGAGAAATGTGTTGTGCGGACGCAACCACGAGTATTATTCGGAGGACCCTTTCCTCTCGGGAATCATCGCAGCATATTGCGTCAAGGGCATTCAAAGTGAGGGTACGGCCGCTTGTATCAAGCATTTCGCAGCCAACAACCAAGAAACAAACCGCAATGCCAACGACAGCCGAATGAGCCTGCGGGCCTTGCGCGAACTTTATCTACGCGGCTTCGAATGGGCTGTGCGCATGGGCAAGCCACGAACCATCATGACCGCTTACAATAGCATCAACGGACAGCCCACTTGCGAAGACCCCGCACTTACAGAAACCATCTTGCGAGGCGAATGGGGCTTCGATGGCATGGTTGTGTCCGACTGGAACGCGGGCAAAAGTGCAACGGCTGCCATCATCGCCGGAAACGACATGCTGCAACCTGGGCAAGAACGACAGTTTAACGAGCTGATGGCCGATGCCAAAAGTGGAAAACTGCCCTTAAGCTCCCTCAACAGGAGTGTGAAGCGCATCTTGCAATATGTGATTAAAAGCCACAACTTTGCACAATATGCCTACACCAACGATCCACAACTGAAGCAACATGCCGACGATGTGCGGAAAATTGGGGCCGAATGTATGGTGCTGCTCAAGAACGAAACAACCCTGCCACTGCCTGCCGCCGCAAACGTAGCTCTTTTTGGCTGCACCAGCTACGACATCATATCAGGCGGAACGGGCTTTGGTGGAATGGCCGTGGGCCGCTATACAGTGTCGCTGGTGGAAGGGTTGCGAAACGCTGGCTACAACGTGCACAAACCCTTGTTAAACAAATATAAAGCGCACTTGGATGCCGAGCGCAAGCGGCTATATCCCAACGGGTTGCCGCCTTTCTCGCTGAAACCTCTGGACCGCGCCGAAGAAATGGACATCTCAGCCGAAGAAATGCAGCAGGCTATCGACCAAACGCAATGCGCCATCATCACCATCGGACGAAAAAGCGGTGAGGCCGTCGACCGAACACAGGCCGATTTCAACCTCTACCCCAAGGAGAAGGCCTTGATAAAGCAGGTGAGTGAGGCCTACCGCAAGGTCGGAAAGCATGTCGTTGTGCTGCTGAATGTCTGCAGCCCTGTTGAAACGGCATCGTGGAAAACGCTTGCCGATGCCATTGTCTGCACTTGGCAGACGGGCGAGCAGGTGGGAAACAGCATCGCCGACGTACTCTCTGGCAATGTCAATCCATCGGCTAAACTGCCTGTTACCTTCCAAAACGCCTACGGCGATGCAGCTGCCGACAGCAATTTCCCCTCGAACGTCACCGACATTAAAGACCTCGCAACGATGTTCATGTGGGGAAACAACGAGCAAAACGCCAAACGACAACCTGAACGCAACATCGACTTCACCAACTATGATGAAGACATCTATGTGGGCTACCGCTATTTCTGCAGCTTCAACAAGCCCGTTAGCTTTCCATTCGGCTTTGGACTGTCGTACACCTCCTTTGCTTATCGCAACGCCAAGCTTACCACGAAGGGCGACACTTACACCCTTAGCGTGGAGGTAACGAACACCGGAAGCCGCGCCGGACGCAACGTTGTGCAGCTATACGTGGCCGCCCCAAGGAGCAAACAGCTCAACAAACCAGAGAAAGAGCTGCGCGACTTTGCCAAAACCTCGCTGCTGCTGCCAGGACAAAGCGAGACCATCACGCTCTCCGTTAGCGCAGCCCACCTGGCATCCTTCGACAGCAAGGCCTCGGCTTGGCGCACTGATGCCGGAGATTACCAATTCTTGGTGTGCTCGTCGGCCGATAAGGTTGAGGCCAAATGCACCGCAAGGGTGAAAGCACAGATGAGAAAAGTGGATAACGTGATGAAACCTCAAGTCAGGCTACAACTGT
>CAJPTO010000113.1 GCA_905373605.1 uncultured Prevotella sp. | reverse complement strand
TCAAACGAAAAGCGCAACACAAAAAACGCCGGCAAGGAGGGATGTCCTTGCCGGCGCGATGATTATGCACGCAAATGTAAACCAAGCCAAAGGCTTAGCCGTGCCATGATTTTATTGACGCAGCAATTTAACGCTGGGCAGTTGTTTGCCATCAAGACGCATCCTGAGGATGTACACGCCCTTGTTGGCAATGTGAAGGCGAACGTTGTTGCCAGCGGCCACCTTAACGGCTTGAGCCAAAAGACGGGTTCCGTCGAGAGCATAAACTTCGAACTGATAGTTACCAGCTTGAGCGCAGTCTACAATGATGTCTTCGCCAACAGTGTAAGCCTTGGGTTGTGCATCGCTGCTTTCAACACCGTCGATACCCGTTGAGTTACCCACCTTGATAACACTGAATGTGCGTTCGTCTTTGCCATAAGCGTTTTGGAGCGTAAGCGTCACTTTGTAATCGCCTTGGGTTGCGTAAGCCACCTTGGCCGAACCAGCTTCAGAGTTGCCGTTGATGTCGGTGAGCCTAGCCTTAGGAGCAGTCCACTCTGCAACCGTCTTCACCTCGAAGCCATTGCCTTTGCTGAATGGGCAGCCAGCAGTGAAGTCGGGAGCAACAGCAGAGATAACTTCTTGGCCTTCATTTTCACCCTTAACCATGTCGAGTGCAGCAATATAAGCTGTTGCGGTCTTACCGTTTGCAAACTTATGCTCGCTGTTAGGCTGGTTTTCGAAATTCCAGAAGGCGTAGGGGTTGTCGGTTGCATCGGCATCGGTCATGCTTGTAGCCACTTCGGCAGCCGAAAGTGCGCGGTTGTAGAACTTCACGTCGTCTACAGCACCATTGATGGCAGCGCACTGGTGACGGCCCTTACCGATAAGCATCCAGCTGTTAAAGTCTTCTCCCCAGAAATAACCAGGACTTTGGTAAACCGAGGGTAATCCGGTGCCCGATTGCGAGCCATACTCCCAACTAATCACGTCGGCTTGCTTGCCATTGACGTAAACAATCTCGCGAATACCTTTGCCAGATACTTGTTCCATCACGAAGGTGAGGTGCGTCCACGTGTTTGGCACAAAGTTCACTTTCCAGTGCGTCTTGTGTTCTGGACCACCATCATGGTTATGACGAATAACGAAGGAGAGTTTGTGCTGAGCGGGTTCGTAAGTAGACCAGAACGAACCCCAGTTGTTTTGCGGCCACGATGTGGCTTGATCGCGCATGTCTAGCACTTGCATCGAACCAGCAGGAACGGTGTTGAACCTCACCCAGAACGAAAGCGTCCAAGGTTGTTGCATGCTTGTGAAGCCCAGTTCCTTGCCAAGAATGCCGACACCCTTTTCGTTTACGCTGATGCCGCGCGAGAGTTGTCCATCGCTCTTACGGCCTGTGTAGGCCATTTCCACTTGCTTTCCAGCCTCAACAGAGACGTTCTCGTTCTGTCCATTGGCGGTAAGCGTCTTGATTTGAGGAAGCGCACCAATCTTTTCGCTCGTTATTTGTACATAAGCATCGAAAGTGCGGGTGGTGCTTGTGCCGTTAACGGTTCCTGTTAGCTCCAATTTGTAAAGTCCCTCATTGGCAATGCCTGGCACTTTAACCGAAACACCGTTGCCCGAGAACACTTGTTGACCGTTAGCATTAAGCAACTTCCACTCGCCAGCAGTGTGGCGTGGGTCGATATAATGCATTTCGAAGGGCTCGTTGGGCTTAATCATCGTTTGCGACAAGCCGATTTCATCGCTCAATTCATAGTTTCCAGGAGTAAGATCGTTGGTCCAAGCAATGTCCGACTCTTGCTTCATGTCGAGCGAAACAGCCGACACACCCAGTTTAACCTTGGGGTTAGCGTTGTTGGGATCTACCGGTATACGATACATAAACGCGCCCCATGATGTGGTAATACCCATGCAAACTGCGGGCTTGCCCTCTTCTTGAGCATAGAGCTTGAAGAGCGAAGTGTTTACATCGAGGTTGTAGCAGGGTTCTCCCTTAGCCACGTTGTTAGGCATCTCGAAAGTAAGCTTGGCATCAACACCGCTGGCGTTGAATGAGAGCAATTTACCTTTCACGTTCTTAGGCTGTGCAGGCTTAGCATAGCTGCCGCGGGTGATGGCCAGTTCGCCCATGTAGAGGTTCATGCTAGCGGCATTCTCGAACTTCAAGGCCACAAGTGCCAACTTTTTAGCGTTGAAATCGTTGCCCACGGTAAAGGTCTTTGTCACCCATTCGTCGGCATCAGCCAGTTCGTCTTTGCTTCTGAGCGAGTAAGTTTGCTCGCTTGTCTCGCTGCCTTCAGCAGTAAGCACCAAGTTAACATCGGCAGCACCACCCTTCATCTTATAACGCAAGGTGATGACGTCGCCGGTTTTCAGTTCGAAACTGGTTTTAAACAGTTGGAGATATTCTTTAGCCACCGTGCCATATACACGCATGGTAGAGCCTCCCATGTAGGCATCGTCCCACACAAACTCGGCATTCAGGCCGTTGGTGAGGATTTTGGAGGCATCGCGACCCATCAATTCGGGTGAGAACCACCAACGCCACGTGGGCAGATAGTCTTGAACACCCACGTTAGCCCATTCTTTAGAGTGTTGGCGTTTGCCGTCCCAGTTGAAGAACTTGCCGTTGCCAAGGTTGAAACGGGTAACGAAAGGCTCATTGGTTAGGTCCCAAGAGAGCACGCTTCGTGCCGTCATGAAGGGCGACATGCCTTGGAAAGTAACGTTGTCGGCATGGTACTTCAAGCTGTTCCCTACTTCGGGGCAGTTGGCAGGGTTGCGTGTTCCACCAGTAAACCAGCGTTCGGTACGCAACAAGTAGGTGCGTTGCATGGTTTCAGGGTCGCTACCCTTCTCGTTTCGGCTCTCCCAGAACATGTTGCGCGAGTGTGCGCCCCACAATCCAATGGAAATGGGATGATCTTTCAAATGTGTCCAACGGTTTCCGTACCTAGGCTCTCCACCTTGCATGTTAATGCCAGCGTAGAGATAAAGGGGGTCGCGCTGTTGACTGCGTGCATAGGAAACCGAACCCGAAAGGATGCCGCTCCTGTTCCAGTTATAATTGAAGAAAAGCGATGCAGCTTCTTCCCCTTTCTTACCGAAGTTTCTACGGTTATGGCCTCCCAAACCGTTGTCGAATTGTATATTACCCACATCGTTTGTGCCATCATACCACATATTCTCGAATATGGGATTTTTAGATGCCATCTCTTTGTTAAGGGCAATGTGGAACTTACGGACATTATTCACATCAGATGAAGAGCTATGGAACTCAGAGTTATATCCCAAGCCATCGATACCAAAGTAATAAAGGTATTTAGCGGCCTTTTGCGACATGCCATTTTGTGCTAAAGCAGCAAAAAGGGTGGCATAAGCATTGGGAAGATTAGCATTGGGTATTCCTGCCACTGATGAAACGGCCACACCATTCTTGTGTGCCACGTCGAGCAAAGCAGCAGGAACACGGCCAAGAGGCATTGACCAGTCGCCCCAATGGTCTACATAACTCCACATGGAGAATACTTCCGAGTTGAAATTTCCATCAGGAAGTGCATTCTTATCAGGGTCGTCGTAAGGCAACCATGCGACAAGGCGTTTGTCGTTGGCGGCCTCAAGGCTGTTGTTCACCTGGGTGGCTTTGTTGCGAAAACGCGTCTTTGGCTTTACGCGCGAGATAAAGAATTGGTCGTCTTCATTTAGTTTACCGCTCCTGTCCCACTGCTGTACCATGGTGTGAAACTTACTAGACTCTACATCCTTGTAGGTAATGTAGCCTTTCTTGAAAGCTTGCGCCTGAGCGTTCAGCGAGCAAATGGTAAGCCCAATGAAGAGCATGTTTTTGTTAAAACTGTTCATAATGGGTTTAGTTGTTATTAGTTAGACTTGTGTGTACGCCAAAAAGAGATGCATCTGGCTTCCACTTATTTTAAATGCTTAAAGTATGGTATGGTTGTTGAGTTGACAAGTTAACCAGTTTGCCAGTTAACTTGCCAACTTATCAACTCGTTAACTATTCTAGAAGTTACCGCCTTTTACATCCCACCACTGGCGTGTGCCTTGCACGTCTGGGCCGCCAAGAGCGTCAAGTCCAGTGGTTTGTATATCGATAATAGACGATTCGTCGTCGTTGGGGAACACCATTCTACGAACCAAGTCGCCGGGATTGAGGCTGCCATCGTTGTAACGGGTAAGCACGGGGAAGAGTTTTGGGTAGCCAGTTCGGCGCAAGTCGCCCCAGGCTTCAAAGGCATTGGGGAAAAGCGCGATGTACTTTTGGGTGATAATCTTCTCGAGTTTCACCTCATCGGTATCACCATTATTCCATTTTACGCCTATCTTGGTGCGGGTAGTTTCGGTAGGGCTCTTGCCTGTCGGGTCTTTGTAAACCACCTCTTCGGCACTTTCCACATCAGCATAAGCTTCTAACCTTGTGTTAAAGGCATCTGCATTAACGTCATCAAAGGCGAGCAATGAGGAGTTTCTGATCCCTTCTTCGTAGAACTCTTGTGCTGTTCCACCCATGTCCCATCCGCGCAAGGCTCCTTCAGCGCGCAGGAAGCACACTTCGGCGTACTTAAAGAGATAGAGCGGTGCATCTTCAAGGAACGAGCGATTGTATATGCTAAACAAAGTGTAAGGATTATCGGAACCTTGTCCTGCTCCAACTTTCGAGCCAGAGCGTATGCCCACAATCTCTGTATCATTTCCCAGAATAGAGCCATCCTTAGAACGTATTTCGCCTTTGTTCTTGGTAAAGAGCAGCGGGTCGGTACTTGTTGTTGCATAAACATAGGGGTGCTTAAGGCTCTTAAGCAAGGTGATAAAGCTAGCGCTAGGCGAAAGGTCCTTCCATTCGCTAATCATGGCCAATGGGTGATGATGATCCTTTGCATTGCCTGCAGGCATGTAGAATTGCTCATCACTACTTGCCATCACACCACTTTTCACGGCCTCTTCAGCCCACTTTTTAGCCAAGGCCTTATCGCGCTTCACAATATGCATTGCCATGCGCAGCTTTAAAGAATTGGCAAGGTGTATCCATTTGTCAAACTCCTTGTCCGCATCATAGGTGTTACGCGTATTGAATGTCCCTGCGTTGCTTTCAAGGTAATCTTTAATTTTTTCCTTATAATAAGACTTTTTCGTTTTCAAATGCGTGTAGCATTCCACAAACAAGTTGATGTTTTCAACCGCACGCTTATAAATAAACTCTTGGGAGTCGTACTTGAAAGGTGCGTGTTGCTTATTCAACTTAAAATCTTGGTAAGGCATAGGACCATAGAGGTCGGTGTTGCGAACCGCTGCAAAGTTGTAGAAAAGCAAAGCAAGCGCCTTTAACTCGGGGATCGTGTCGGCAGAAGGATGGTTCATCAGTGGGGTTAGTTGATTCTTAGTCAGCACGAAAGTGCCGTTAGCCCCAGCATTCCAGCCACGTGTTACATGGTAGGATGCGCGTATCTCGTTGCCGTATTGAAATTTGGAATGGGGTATTACCGAATATTGCGAGTAGACTTGTGCTATTGTGGCATGCATTTGGTAGGGGTTAGCATAAGGGCCTTCCACGTTACCATTGCCGTCTAGCTTGCCGCCCATAATAATTTGTTGAGCACCGCCGAATTGCCCAAGTTCTACTGTTAGGCGACGCATCGATGCATCAAGCTGCTCTTCGGTATATTCTTTCTGATAGTCTATCGAGTCTACATTGCCATGATAGACATTGTCGGGCAATTGCACTTCATTGCTTTGTAAAGTGTCTCCTGGGTCATCGTAATCAAGGCACGATGCCAACGACACAGCTCCAGTCATGGCCAAAACCATGACAAAATATCTATTTAGTTTCATTGTTCGTTACAAGTTTAGTTTAAGTGAGAAACCATAGGAACGCGATGAAGGCATGTTGAAAGCCTCGAATGCACCCATGCCGTTGCCCGTAGAAAGTGACACATCGGGGTCTACCGGCGCGTCCTTATAGATAAAGAAGAGGTTGCGGCCAATGAACGAGAGGTTCAAGTTGCGGCCTTGACCCAAGAGATTGCGGAACGTGTAACCCAACGACAACTCGCGAAGGCGGAAGTTGGTACCATTGTATATGTACTCAGAAGGGTTTGTGTTGTCACCAATGGCGCGATAATAGGTTTCAATGCCAATAAGGCGGTTGCTGCCATCGGGCAAGTACATGGCCAACTGCCCGTCAGAGGTCCGCAAGTTGTTGCGTTCGGCATTCAGTCGAGCTTCTTCTGTACGCTTGGAAAAACCCAAGTTGTCCAGGTAAGCTTCGGTAAGTGAAATCACCTTGCCGCCAATACGTCCGTTGATGAGGAAGAAGAGCTGGAAGTCTTTGTAATTGATGGTGTTGCTCCATCCCAGCTGTATCTTGCTGTTCATGTTTCCCACATACTTCTTATAGAGTTTGTTCGCCTGTGTTTCGCGCATTGGGCCGTCTTCATCTTCCACATCAAAAGTGCCATCGGCCTTGCGGCGGAAGTCGGTTACGTACATGTCGCCAATGCGTCCACCCTTAACATAGTTAACACGCACACCGGCAATGTCGTTATACACCAGTGCGTCAGTGCCATCAGGGTTGGTAGCCACATTCAAGATGGTGTTGTCGTTGAACGAGAAGTTGGCCTGTGTGCGCCATGTAAAGTCTTTGGCGAACTTGAAGTTATAAGCAACGGTTGTTTCGAAACCACGGTTGCGAACCTTACCCGAATTAACAGGCACTCTTTTACCTGATGCGTTGTTGGCAATCATGTAAAGGTGATCCGATATGGTGTTGTAGAACGTGAAGTCGAAATCGAGTTTGCTTCCGAAGAACGACGACTCGATACCCGTTTCAAACGACTTGGTCTTCTCGGGTTCAGGATTTTCGAATTTGGCAAAAGGACTTACCGACATTGTTCCTTTCTCTAAGTCGCGTACAGACTTTTGGAACACGATGTTGGGGATAGAGTTACCCACTTCAGAATACGAAGCGCGATACTTAAGGTAGGAAATCCACTCGGGCAATTTCACGATCTGGTTAACAATGGCGTTGGCACCAACCGAGAAATAGCCGTAATGATCGGCCGTTCCACGGCTCTTAAACTGACGGAAAGCGCGATACCAGTCCAAACGATAAGAACCGTCTACATAAACCATGTCTTTCCAGCCCACTTGAGCCGTTACCAGAGCCGCACGATCCCAGTTGGACGAGAGTGAACGGCTTAGCGTTCCCGAGCCGCCTGCACGCGAATCGAAGAAGTTTACCTCGGTAGAAGGCATGTCAAGAGCACCATGCTGGAAAGTAGCTGCTGTGTACTTGCTTTGGTTTTCGCCCTTAACCGTGTGGCCTACATAACCTGCGGTGGCCGAAAGGCTCCAATCAGGAGTCAATTCCTTATTATAAGAGAGGAGGAAGTCTGTGTAGAACTCTTGTGTTTTTTCCCATCCCAAGTAATAGATGCCAAAAGGATCGACACCCACCGGCGTAAAGTTGGTGGCATGGCGCTTGCCCTCGCTATTATAGTTGGTGAGGATATAATTGAAACGTGCCTGGAAGTCTAGGCCTTTCAATATTTCGTACTTGGCCATCATCATACCCGTGAACCTGTTTTCACGCTGCACGCTCGAGTGCATGTTTGTTATCCAGTAGGGATTGTTCTGGTTGCTTTCCATGTAAGCCCAATCTTGCATGGGTCCCTCAAGCACCACGTCGTGGGTTTTACGGTTAAACAAACCACCGACATTGTTATCCTTCTGGTAGTAGGATTGCTTAGAGATCCAGCTGCCATTCGGATGCACGTAATTGTCGCGATAATAGTCCATGTCGATGTTACGCGGCGTTACATAAGCGTGGTAGATGGGATTGAAAACCGTACCACCACCAGGCCGGTTGTTGGTCTTGGTGCTAACGAAGTTGGCAGACACCTCAATATTCAACTTGTCGAAGAACTTATAGTTTTGGCGGAAAGCCAAGGTGTTGCGGTTGTAAGAGTTGCGGCGAATCATACCGTTGGCATGCGAGTTACCTACAGAGAAGTAGGTTTGTACCTTCTCCGTACCTCCCGACACCGACACTGAGTTGTTGGTTGTTACACCCGTGCGGAAGAAGTCGGCCACATCGTCCTTGGCATAATTGCGCAAGTGCGCCACATTCTCGTAACCTGGGAAGTACGATTGGTCAGGCTTATATTTCACCAGTCTGTCTGCTTCGGGCAGGTCGGCAATCTTCCCACCCCATCCGTCAGTAGAAATACCACCTCCTTGACGATAGCTGGCACCATAAGTGTTTTGTATTTCGGGCGTAAGCAGGGGCGTGTCGAAGGTAACGTTCGACGACACACTCACGGCCACCTTGCCTTCCTTACCCTTCTTGGTGGTGATCATCACCACACCATTGGCAGCCACCGAGCCATAAAGAGCCGAGGCATTGGCACCTTTCAGCACGTTGATGCTCTCGATGTCGTCGGGGTTGATCATAGAAAGTGGGTCGGAACCTTCTCCAACGCCCGAATAGGTAACGTTGCTACCGCTTCCAATCTGCCCACGTGTATTGTTAAGCATGGGAACACCGTCTACAACGATGAGAATGGCACTGTTTCCGAGGATAGACTTGTTACCGCGCAGGATAATCTTCGATGCACCGCCGGCACCACCGGCGCTTGGCGTGATGGTAACACCCGAAACCTTACCCTCGAGCGTGTTGGCCACGTTGGGGTCTTGCACCTTCACGAGGTCTTCGGCCTTAACCTTTTGCGTGGAATAGGTAAGCGACTTTTCCTTTCGCATGATACCCATAGCCGTAACCACCACTTCGCCCAGCACCTTGCTGTCGTCTTGCAACGTTACGTCCACCACTCTGCGGCCACCCACGGCCACTTCTTGCGACTGATAACCAACATAGCTGAACACCAGCGTGGGATTAGCCCCATCGGTGGTGAGGGTGTACTCGCCATCGATGTTCGTAACGGCACCTTTACCCGTACCTTTCACCAGCACGCTAACGCCGATAAGCGGTTCTCCATGCGTGTCTTTCACCACACCTTTGATTGTGTTTGCCGTGGCTTGCACGCGTTGCACCGTTGTTGCCACAGTTGTAGTTGTCGGTTTTGCCGTAGCGTTGAGCGCGTCTGCCGACCTAACGCCAGCCCACGCCGAAATCATTGGCGTTGCCGTGATAGACAAAGCCAACAATCCCTTCAACAGCAATCCGTCTGTCTTGAATTTGGGTTCGTTCATAAGTTTAGCAATATTATGTATAAAGCAGTTATAAATCTATATAGATAGAGGTTTTCTTTTAACCCCTTACAATAAATATACACCCAACGAACAAATATTACTTAGTGGTACGGAGAAAATAAATAAATTTATTTTTGAATGGGCTACGAAGTGGGGCGTTAGGTGGTGGGGGCTG
>CAJPTO010000112.1 GCA_905373605.1 uncultured Prevotella sp. | reverse complement strand
ATCTGCTCAGCTAAAAGCTAAAAATACAGCAAAGGCAATTTTTAGAACCAGCCTTATAAGTGCCGCATCGAAGTTGTTTGTTACATGATGTGGCCGTTTGTGGGCAAACATTGCGCTCTCTGCCTTGCCGCTTCCATTGTCCGTGTTCGTCTGTTTTGCCGTAAAGCTGTTCTTCTTGTTCTTTTTATCTTCTTCTTCCCATTAGTTGCAATACCTTTCACAACCTTAATCTTCTTCAAAAGCGCGTTGCAATTTGCCAATACCAATTTTTTTTGCGATATTTGCATAATATTTCAAAGACCGCGGCACACCATGTGCCCACAAACCAACAGCAGTATACAGATATAATGGACGTAACTCCCGATAATCATTGGGAAACAGCTCTTGCGCTCATTGCGCAAAGCGTTTCGCCACAACAGTTTGACACCTGGTTCAAACCCATTGTCTTCGAATCGTTTAATGATGAAACGAAGCTTTTGGTGCTAAGGGTGCCAAGTTCGTTTGTGTACGAATATATCGAAGAACATTATATCGACATGCTTAGCCGCGTGCTTCTCTCGGCTTTCGGACAGCGTGTGCGGCTTACTTATCGCGTGGTGGTGGACAGCGAGCACAAGAAAACGCAGGACATTGAGGCCGACCCAGCCGAAGCACACGCCACGCAGGCTGCCAAGACGTGGGGATCGAAGCAAAAAGCTGCCGAAGAACCGGCCAAGGAGCAAGAGCTGGACCCACAACTGAACCCGCACCAAACGTTCTCCAATTACATTGAGGGCGACAGCAACAAGCTTTCGCGCTCCGTCGGCCTGTCCATTGCCGAGCATCCCAACACCAATCAGTTCAACCCCATGTTCATCTATGGCCCGTCGGGCTGTGGGAAAACCCATCTGGTGAATGCCATTGGCGTGCAAACCAAGCAGCTTTATCCACAGAAAAGGGTGCTGTACATCAGCGCACACCTCTTTCAGGTGCAGTTTGTTAACGCCACATTGAAAAATGCCACCAACGATTTCATCAAGTTTTACCAAACAATAGACATGCTCATTGTTGATGATGTGCAGACTTGGGCCAGTGCCGAGAAGACGCAAGAGACGTTTTTCCACATCTTCAACCACCTGTTTCGCAACGGCAAGCGCATCATCTTGGCCAGCGACCGCCCACCTGTTGAATTGCAAGGGATGAGCGACAGGCTCATCACACGCTTCTCGTGTGGCATTATTGCCGAGCTGGAGAAGCCCAATGTGCAGCTTTGTGTGGACATCTTGAACGCCAAGATGCGCCGCGACGGACTGAAAATCTCTGATGACGTGACGCAGTTTATCGCCGAAACGGCCAACGGCAGCGTGCGCGATTTGGAGGGCGTGATAAACAGTTTGATGGCTTATTCTATTGTCTATAACAGCGACATCGACATGCGCTTGGCCGAAAGGGTGATTAAAAGGGCTGTGAAAGTGGACGACACGCCGCTTACCATCGACGACATTCTTGAGAAGGTGTGCCACCATTTCAACGTTAGCGTGCAGGCCGTGAGCAGCAAAAGCCGCAAACGCGACTTGGTGGTGCCGCGACAGGTGTCGATGTATCTGGCACAAAAGTATACCAAGATGCCGGCCAGCCGAATAGGAAAACTGGTGGGCGGGCGCGACCATAGCACCGTGTTGCACAGTTGTGCGCAGGTGGAAACGCGGCTTAAAACCGACAATCTCTTTGCTGCCGAGGTGGAAAGCATCGCCAATTCGTTTAAGCTGAAAGGGTAGGGGAGCGATGTTTTTCGTTGAAGAGGCGCGCCATTTCTTTTACGGCTTTCGTCTGTTCTATGAGTTTGTTGCAGGCTGTTCGGCTCATCAAACAAGCGATAAAGCCCAACATCAACGTAGTTTCATTGCAAAAAAATAAAGGGGCGTGCCATTATGGCCGCCCCCTTTCGTGTTTTTTCGCCGTAGCGATTTACAATTGTTACGCTGGTTCGGGATTAGAAGTAATTGTTACGCCAACTACCATGACGAAAGTTTGCTCAAAAGTGGCGCATTTTATCCCCCAATGGCGTATTAATAAGTAATGCTTCAGCTATGGTGCCACGCAAACTTGGGTGTCTGGCATATGCCGGACACTTGGCATGTGGTGCAACTTGTGTTGGTACATGCGTTAATCATAACCATTAAGAATGGGATAGGGAAACGTTAGGAGCATTTAAAAGCAACGCTTGTTCGGCATGAGATGCAAATACTTTTTGAGGAAGTATGCCCTCTAATACGTTGTTATTAAGCCAATGCCGATGCTTAAGGTGACATGACGATTGTTTATTATGTCGAGGAGGTGTATGTCTTACGCTTTGCACTTCACGTTGATGGTGGGAGTAAAAGCGATGAGCGTTTTTCATTTGGTGGGCGTGTCAACCTCAACCAAGGCTTGATGATGAGGGCTAGGCCATGCAGCTTGCAGCTGGGTTGTAGCTCATTAGCGGATGGGAACAGGGAAATGCAAGGCGGTTTCGTGGCAAAACGGCAACGGGGACACTCGGTAAAGGAGTGTCCCCGTTGTGGGTTTATTGCGTTAAAGTCTAGCAAGGCGTGGGCTTGTGCTTGGCCTTGTAGCAGTTGTTGTCGTGGCTTGTTCGTTGTTATGCGTTGGTTGTTGCGTCTTTCTTTTCCTCGTCTTTTATGAGCGACACGCTTAATGTGCCCAGCACGAGCAGCACACCAGCGGCCATCATCATGTGGCTTTGCACGCTATCCAGCAGGTGCAGCATCACTCCGCCCAAGGCTGCAGCGATGATTTGCGGAACGCAGATGGTGCCATTGAATAGGCCTAGGTAGGCTCCCATGTGGCCTTTGCCCTCCAATGCGTTGGTAACAAAGGTGAAAGGCATGGCCAATGTGGCGGCCCAAGCGCAGCCAATGAGGATGAATGGCAGGAACATCACGTACTTGTCTGTTACGAAAGGCACCATCAGAAAGCCTATTCCGCCCAAGAGAAGCGAGAGGGCATAGGCCGTTTTGCGGTTGCGTATGTTGGGAAGCACCACTGCCCAGAGCACGCTTCCTATGGCCTGCACGGCAAAGAGAATGCCAACCCAGTTGCCCGCAGCCTGATATTCGGGCGTGCTTGTGGCCGTATGCTGTTGCATGTCTACGCCCCAAACGGTGTCGGCGATGGAACCGGGCGTGTAAGTCCACATGTACATGAAGGCTGCCCAACAGAAAAACTGCACCACACCCACGGTCCAAAACGTCTTAGGTGCATGGCGGAGCAGGGTGAAGACGTTGGTTTTCCCTTCGTTGAGGGGCTTTTCCAGCTGGTTGTACTCGGCATATTCCTTGGGATTCCATTCCTTAACCTTCACTGTGGTGTAGATGACGCAAAGGATGAGGATGGCTGCGCCCACATAGAACGACCAGATAACCGAGTCGGGGACGACACCTGCGGCTGCAATGTTGCTGATGCCGATGAACGTGAAGAAGAAAGGAAAGATGAAACCCACCACAGAACCGGCGTTGCAAAGGAAGCTTTGTATGGAGTAGGCCAAGGCTTTTTGCTTCTCGTTCACCATGTCGCCCACCAACATCTTGAATGGTTGCATGGCCATGTTGATGCTTGTGTCGAGGAACATCAAAGCAGTAAGCCCGAAAACCATGGCAACGCTGGCCGTCATGCCGAGCGAACCTGCGTTGGGAAGTAGGCACATCACCAGTACTGCCACTGTTGCACCTACGAAGAGGTAGGGAATGCGGCGGCCGAAGCGTGTCCATGTCTTGTCGCTTAATGTTCCAACGATGGGTTGAACGAGTATTCCCATCAGCGGAGGCAGTATCCAGAAGTAGCTAAGGCTGTGTGGGTCGGCACCCAATGTGGCAAAGATGCGCGAGATGTTGGCACTTTGCAGGGCGTAAGCAATCTGCACGCCGAAAAATCCGAAACTAAGGTTCCAGAGTTTCCAAAATCCCAAGTCGGGTTTCTTTTTCAATTGATTGTTCATATATAGGTATGTTGGTAATTCGGTTTATCTTTCGTAGGCATGGTGGTGGCCTTGTGGCATGTTTGTGTGCCGAGAAGGGGCGCAGGTCACAGTGGGTGTCGGGCGTTTAGGCCGTTTGTACAGATGTTGCGGCATTGGCTTTGGCCTCTTCTTGCAGCTCTTGGCTTGGGGTGTTGCGGCTGTTGGGCTCTTTGGGCAGCGTTCGGGCCAGCTGTTCGGTGATGGATGTGGCCACGGGGCGTGTTGAATCTCTCACCACAAGGCGTGTGCGCACCACCCGTCGTTCGGTTTTCCCCTTCTCAATTTGCCCCTCAACGTGGCGTATGAGTATTTCGGCGGCGGCTTCTCCCACCTTAAATCCATGTTGGTCTACGGTGGTTAGTGCTGGGTCGCAGGCCACAGCGCGTTGGCCATTGGTAAATCCGCACACGCTGACATCCTCGGGAACGCGGAACCCTTGCCGCTTAGCGGAGTAGAGAATGCCGATGGCCGTGTCGTCGTTGACGGCGAAGAAGGCGTCGGGACGGTCGTTTCGTGCCAACACATCGGGCGTGATGCGCTCGGCATCGAGGCGGTTGTCGCACTGAAACACCAGCGAGGGGTCTACCTTGATGCCGTGTTTGAGCAGTGCGTCGCAATAGCCGTTGTAGCGGTTCTTGGATATTTCGAGCTTCATCGACGAGTTGAAGTAGGCCACTCGCCTGCAACCCGTTTCCACCAAGTGGCTAACGGCAGCGTAAGCACCAGCGTAATCGTCTACAACCACGCGACTGGCGTTCACGCCGGTGCACACCCTGTCGTAGAAAACCAGCGGAACACCCCTGTCGATGAGGTGTTGGAAGTGGGCATATTGCGTGGTGTTCTTGGCTTGTGACACGATGATGCCGCACACCTTGCTTTCAAAGAATGCTTTGCAGATGTTCACTTCGCGTTGGTGTTGCTCCTTGCTGTGGCCCACCATGATGCGGTATCCCTGCCTTTCGGCCGCCTCTTCGATGCCCACCAGCACCGAAGAGAAGTAAAAGTGCGTTAGCTCTGGCACGATGACGCCAATGATTTTCATCGGTCGCACCTTGCTGTTGCGCAGGCTTTCGGCGATGAGGTTCGGCGCGAAGTTGTGCTCTTCGGCATACGCTTGTATGCGTTCGCGTTGCTGTTTGCTGATGCGCGGACTATTTTTCAAAGCTCGCGACACCGTTGCAACCGAGACGTTCAACGCTCGTGCGATATCCTTCATTGTGATTGGCACTATTTCTCCCATAATTCCAAATTCTCTTTTGCCGCTGAAAAGCGCATATATTTGTTGTCTGTGAAGTACTCTCTGTGGTTGCCTGAAGTTCAGGTAGACCATGCAAAGATATTAATTTATTCTGTATTTTCTTGCTTTTATGCGGAATAATTGTGTTTTGGCCTTCGCTATGGCAGGGTCCAAGGCGCTAATTCTTGATGTCGAGGGGTGGGAGAGCATGGGGCGTTCGCCCTTTTCGATAGAATTACAGGTGCTCCGGCTGTTGCGGTAGCTCTGTAGTCTAACCGCTCATCTCACCCATCGGCAGCCTCATCATACGCGTTGCTGGCTGCTGGCGGAACAACCTCTGCCATCGGCGATGCCGAAAAAGCCATACCCAGACTCGCAAACGGGTCGGGATATGGCTTTTTTAGGTTATTGAGGTTGGCTGTAAGCTAGCTACCACGGTGGACGTGAAAGACCAGCAGGCCCTTGTCTACTTGAAAAGCAGCGGAGTGTAGATGAGCAGGTACTGTCGCCAATTGCTCCATAAGTGGCCGCGCGTGGACTCATGATACTCGTATTTAGTGCCAGCCTGGTCGAGTCGTTTCATGAGTTCGAGGTTGAACGGGTATAGTCGGTCGGCTTTGCCCATCCCAATCCAGTAGAGTTTCACCCCTTGCTTGTGCTGTTCTGCCAACTTCTTGTCCAAGTCTCGGTAAACGGGAATGTTCCAGTCTATGCCCGTGAAGTCGACACCGGCAGAGAATAAGCCGATATAGTCGAAGAGCTCAGGGAAGTTGGCCGAAATCATCATCGAATAGAAGCCGCCCATAGACAGGCCAGCCAATGCCCTGTGAGCTTTGTCGGGCAAGGTGCGGTAGTGATTGTCGACATAGTTCACGATTTGTGGGAAGCTGGCTTCAAATTTTCCTGCCTTGTAGTCGGGCAGTGTGTTGGTCATCACGGGCATGTAACTTAGGTTCTCGCTCGTTTCTCCAGCCTCAGCCTGTTTGCTTGGGTTGCCGTTGGGCATCACCACAATCATGGGTTCCGCCTTTCTTTCTGCAATGAGGTTGTCCATCACGCGATTGATAAATCCCAAATCGCTCCATGCCATCTCGTCTCCACCGCTACCATGCAAGAGATATAGCACGGGATAGTTTTTGTTGTCCTTGTCGTAAGACGGCGGAAGATATATCACCATGCGGCGGTTGTTCTGGTACATTCCCTGGCACTGATACCATACGGTCTGCATCGTGCCGTGTGGAACGTCGTGCACCTGATAGTAGTCGGCTGGTCCGTTGCCAACGAAAAAGATGCTGAACACATTGCCTACATCGCGGCGGGTGAACGGATTGTGCGGGTCGATGCCGATAACCCCATCGATGTTGAAGCGATAAGTGTACATTTCTGAAGGAAGCACGGGTGTGGTGTACTCCCATATTCCCCCTTTTCCCTTTTTCATTGTTCCCACACCGTCGCTGGCTTCCCAGTCGCCCTTCACGCTGACGCTCTTTGCCTTGGGCGCATTGAGGCGGAAAGTAACGGTGTTGTCGCTGTTCACTTGCGGCGAGATGAGTTTCTCTGCCTTGAATCCGATGTTTTGTTGTGCTTGAGCGATGATTGCCACAGCGCAGAAAACAACTGCTAAGATACTTTTGAGTTTCATATTGCGATGGTTTTAAGAAGTGATTAAAATCTGATGGTTGCCGAGATCATGGTTTGGAACGGCAATATGTAGTTGCCCGTCAGCATGTAGCCTGCAAACTGGGATGCGTCTTCCACCGTGTCGGAACTTGGAATGACCCCCTGTGCTCCTGTTTGTCCGAGGAAGTTGGTCACGTTGGCCGTGAAGGTAACATGGTCGTTAAGCACAAAGCTTGCGCCGGCAAACGTTTCCCACCGCCCGTTGAAATAGATGGAGTTGGCTACATTGACATATTGCCTGCTGTAATAGCGCAGGTTGGCCCACACTGCAAACCTCCCTAAACTGTATTTCGGGTCGAGTTCGACAATCACTTTCGACTGCTTGGTGACCATAGAATTGTCGAAGCTGTAGTCCTTGTTGAAAGCAGTGAAACTATAGCCGGTGTACTTTGGCGATTGTAGTGTGAAGCGTGCGTGAAGCGTAAATCCTTTGAAGGGGTGGAACATGGCATCGGTTGTCCAGCCGATGGTTCGGATGCCGCCGGAGAAGTTTACCATTTCCGGCTTCTGCGACAAGTCGTCGTTGTTGGTAACAACAATCCGCCCGAAGTCATGGTCGCGCATGGCGTAGGTGAAAGCCGAAACGAGTTGCATCCAAGGGCGGTTATAGAAGATGCCCGCTTGACCAACGATGAAGGGACGGTGGGTGTAGCGTGGCATTCCTGTGCCCGAATAGGCTTCCAAGTGGCGGTATTGGGTGAGGAAATTGGCTTCAGCCGTCAATCCGAAATCGGGAGTGATGTTGTATTTCGGGGCGATGGATGCCGCATAGTTGAGCCCGCTAGTCGTATGGTTTTCGGTGGCGACAGTCTTGCCGGCAGCGTTTTGCGCACCGATATAGAAGCCGTTGAAGCGGGCGAAGGGTATCAAGTCTACATTGGCGTGAAAGTATTCCAAGCGAAGCCCGTAGAGCATGCGGAACTTGTCTGTCGGTGTCCATGTGTCCATGATGTATGCGGCCAGCTTGTTCTCCGTGCCTTTGTCGTATTCCGAACTGCCGTTGAATTCCTCGTAAGCGGAACTGTTCAAACCATAAATCAGCTTGCGCGGGTTGGGAGCCACCTCATGATAATAGGTTGTGGTGCTTCTGGCGTAGTCGATGTAGGTATACCATTCGTTGAGTCCCAATGCCCAGTCGTGCTTTGGTGTCTTCTTGGTTAGTTCGCCGGTGAAGAATACGTCGGTGACGCGTGAGTCATTGATTTGTGACACTCGCTTTTGTACGGCTCCCGTATATTTTTCGCCCGTGTCGGCATATCGTGCGCCAACGTTGTCCTTTGCAGTGATGATGCCGTTTGCCGTCTGGTCGCCCGTTCCCAAATCGGCTGTAGACACCTTGGCGCGCAGCGATAGGCTTGCACCGCTGGCCAACGGCTTAGTGAAACTGGCGTATCCTTCATGTACATAAGAGCCATAGGCACTGTAGAGGCCTACTTGCTTGCGTTCTCCCGTCCTTACATCAAGATACTCCATCGTGCCATCTACGGGCAAGTAAGAGTCGCGTCCGATGCGAAAACCAGGAACATTCTCCACGCCTCCTTCACCATCCCAGATGAATGGAGCGTAGTTGGCTGCTGTCGTGAGGTTGTGAACATCAGTGAATTTGTAGAGGAAAGAAAGTTGAGAGCCGTCGTCCCATTGCTTTGTCAGGCCGCCTGTGTAGAATTGTGCCCTGTCGCCATACTTGGTAAAGCGGAGTGAGAAACTGCCGGGGTCGAAGTTGTTGTATGCACTTAGCGTGTAATACCAGCCCTTACCTAAGGGTCCGGAGAGGTTCAGGTCGAAGTTCTGTGCGCCGAATGTGTTGACGCCATAGTTGATTTTGCCCTTGAAATTGTTTCCGCCCAGTTCAGACCATGAGTCAACGCCATAGCCTATTTCTCCATTCTTGATGGCCACTTGGGGCATGGTCATCAGCCCTCTTTTGGCCAAGAGCTGCTCGTTGCGCCAATGGTTGCTTGTGGTGTTGGGCCAATAGTAGTACACGGCAGGCAGACCATTGAAGGATACGGCCGTATAGTTCATGGGAAGTCCAATCTCGATTTGTCTCGGCTCTGTCGTACTTTTGGCATTGAGCATCACGCCACGGTCTGAAGACTCGGCAATGGAGTCTTTCTTGTTCTGTGCGGTGAGCGTTACGGTAGAAAAGAGAAAGGCCGTGCACATCAATGCATTTCTCTTTAAGCGAAATTTTGTTTCCATCTTACTTCAATTTTTTTTAGTTATAACGATTGCTGGTTGAGTTCCGAATGCAAATTTAGCGGATATTGTCGGGAGCAACAACCGATATACTTCGAAAAACAGTTTGGAAAGATGAAAGATATTGTGTGTCAGATATTTGCGGAGTGATGAGTATACTTTGAATATACCTCAAGAAGCTCTTCTTACACTTTTTACACAGGTGTGTGAACTGTTCGGATAGGCATTTCCTCTACGAAGTGGGCTCCATGTCGTTTGTGGAGGCCGTCTTGGAATAGTGAATGGACTTGATGCTGGCATAGAA
>CAJPTO010000111.1 GCA_905373605.1 uncultured Prevotella sp. | reverse complement strand
CAACGGGGCGTTGAATGCGATGAAAAGGGTGGGAAAATTCACAAAAACACAAACCAGAAAACACACAAAGGCAACAATCTAGCGAAGCTAAATGATGCAAAATGCACCATTTGATGCTCACAATTTATCTAAAGGGCATTTGAAAAACAAGGAAAATCTTGCGTTTTGATGGTTTAAAGGCCTTGAGAAATGCTAGAATTACGCGTAGGGAGGAATGGTTTTGTAAAGACATTTCAACAAAATTAGGATGCCAGGGAAATGAATTTGGAAAGCCATAGGAGCATGTTTTGCAAACAAGGGCATCCGCCTTTTTTCCACCCAACGACACTTTTGGTGTGGCTTGTTTTTATAATAGCCGTTTTCCAAAACCATTCCTGCTTACCAAAACTTGATAGTTTGTCTACTCATCAACTTGTCCATTCACGCCAGTTTGGGATAAGGAGCAACTCCTTTTGCGAAGTCTTTTGTCGCGATGAGGGGTTATTAATTCAATTACCGCGAAGCAGTTGGCATAATGACTAGTCCTTACCCGAACTGGTGTCTACTTGTCTACTCTCGCCTACTCGCCAAGATGCCTACTCGTCAGCTTTTCTTATCGTTAACTTGTCAACCAATAAGCAACATTTCTTTACAACAATCGTTGTGGATAGCGGTACAACAGCAGATCATAGTCAAATTTTAAAAGCTTTTGGTAACAGCTCTCAGAAGAATGCATCACGAGCATAACACGCCAACAAAAGCATAAAAATCGCTGACAGCATGAATACATAAAACGCCATCTTCGTGCTTTTGCAGGTACATTCAGCAGGAACGTGCCTACAAAAGCATGAAAATGGCGTCTTTTTTATGATAACTCGTGTGTGTAAGCCAGTTGTCGTTAGCTGCACTTCGGCATTAACGTGCGTTATTATGCACGCGCCGAGGTGAGCAATGGCAACATAAGGGCATTACCACTTAAACGACAAGATGCGTGGGTTGATGCTTAGGGAAACGAAAGCCCAATCTTGCCAACGCTTGTAGGCTTCGGGACCTGCACCGCTAGGCATCCATTTTGAGGCAAACATGGTGGAATAGCCCACGGATAGCTTCACATCTTTCACCACGTCGTAGTCCATCTGCAAGTCAAGTTCCGTTCCCAGTCCCTTGTCTTTACCTTCCACCTTGGCTGCATCCATGAAGTAGTGAGCGTTAGCCTTGAGAGCAAGTTTCTCTGTGGGCATGAAGGTGAGGCCAAACTGAATGTCTTGAAGGCCAAGCTCGCGGTGTGCATCTGTGTAGAAATAATCCATTGCGCCGTGGAACTTGTGTGTGGTGCCATAAAGAGCGTTGAAGGCATTGTGTGTTTCGCCTTTGCCGTCTTCGCCACTTAAGTAATCGTAGCCTAAGTTGAACTTCCATTGCTCGTTAGGCATGAAGCCGAAGTTGACACTTCCCATCCATGCGGAGATTTTGTTCCACGTGTTGTATTGCTTTCCCGTTTGGTAGTAGGCCGAAGCAGCCACATCAAACTTCTCTTTCTTGTAGGTTACGTAGGTTCCTACGGTCTGCATGAACCGGGCATCTCCATCGGTGGCGGGCAGATACTCCCAACCCAAATTGGTGAACAAGAACGAAATTCCAAACGGATTTTCGTCATTGCCATAGTGATACCACAAGGTTTGCATGTGTTTGTAGGGTTGTCCGTGAGCAGCATACTTAGTTCCAAGCAGCCTTTCCTCATTTTGGTTGAAACCTAAGATAAGGTGTAGCTTGTGCATGTCGTTTTCATACCCCAGCTTTAAGGCATCGTGGCTTCTTCCGGTAAGGCTCCAATCGAGTTCGCCGAAGAGTCTTTCGTCATCGTAGGACAGAATTTGGCGACCAACTTTAGCGAAGAAGTTTTCGCCGAAGCGCAATTGTCCCCACGCTTCGTTCATCATGATGTCTCCAGAACGGGCTTGTTGGGCGTATTGTCCCCACACGCCCACTTGCTGTACGGAGAGTTTGGCGCTTAATCCGTCGCCACGCTGATAGCCAAAGCCCAATCTGGCGCGTTCTGTGATGAAAGTAGCGGGTTGTGCGCCCTCTGGACGCAGCGACATGTAGCCGTTTCGGTATTCTCCCCTTGTGCGTACTTGTGCGTCAACGTTGATTTCGTTCTCGTCTTGCGCCCACATCATGGTGGGTACAGCGAGTAATGCCATTGCGATAAAAGTCTTTTTCATTTCCAAAGCATTAAAGTTTCTAATAATTTAACGGCACAAAAGTAAAAAGAATTGAACAAACCGCCAAGAAAAACGCAAGAAAACATCAAAAAAAAGGCGAAAGTTGTTCACTTTCGCCCGAAATCAGCGGGTATTTCTCCCCATTTGGAGGTTTCCCATTTTATCACTTGTGTTGTCACTTCGTGTGTTTGCAGCCATCTTTCGGCCCTTTCGATAACTTGATAAAGGGCTTCGGTCTTGGCGTTTCGTTCCAGTTTGGTTTTGCATTTCTTTTTTTTCACCCAGAGAATGGCGTTGTAACTGTCTGAGTATATCACTTTATCGGTGAGCCCTTTCTGCTGAATTAGAGCCAAAGCGTGGACGATGCCAAGAAATTCGCCGATGTTATTGGTGCCATGCACAGGGCCAAAGTGGAACACGGTGTAGCCCGTTTGCAGGTCAATGCCCCGATATTCCATCGGCCCGGGGTTGCCAGAGCAAGCCGCATCCACAGCCCAAGCGTTGGCCGACACGGCATCGGGCAGTGGCAACACCGTGTCGTTGCGGTGCGATGGCGGATTAACGAGTTGCAAATCCATGCTTACATCCTCTCTGGAACCTCAATTCCCAGCAGCTGCATGCCGTTCTTGATGGTCTTGGCCACGTTCTTAGCCAGTGCCAGCCGCAGTGTTTTGGCTTCTTGGCTTTCGGCGTTGAGGATGCTGTAGTCGTGGTAAAACTGGTTGAAGTCTTTGGTAAGCTCGTAGCAATAGTTGGCAATGCCACTGGGACTATAGTCTTTTCCGGCCTGTTCCACCACGGCTTCGTAGCTGTTGAGCTTTTGAATGAGCTGCACTTCCTTCTCGTTGAGGGGCAGCGAGCCAGGCAAAGAGCTGGGCAATGCGAAGCCTTCGGCCTCGGCTTTGCGCATGATGCTGCGTATTCGCGCGTATGTATATTGTATGAATGGTCCCGTGTTGCCGTTAAAGTCGATGCTTTCTTCGGGGTTGAAGAGCATGTTCTTGCGTGCATCCACCTTAAGGATGAAGTATTTCAGCGCGCCGAGGCCCACGATGCGAGCAATCTCGTTGCGTTCTTCTTCGGTCATGTCGGCAAACTTGCCCAAATCTTCGCTTGTTCGGCGTGCGGCGTCAATCATTTCCTGCATCAGCTCGTCGGCATCCACCACTGTTCCCTCTCGGCTTTTCATTTTTCCGTTGG
The DNA here is from genome assembly GCA_905373605.1 of uncultured Prevotella sp. Lineage (GTDB taxonomy): Bacteria > Bacteroidota > Bacteroidia > Bacteroidales > Bacteroidaceae > Prevotella. The sequence continues at coordinate 6,045 of CAJPTO010000111.1, read as the reverse complement.
GCAATTCCACCATTCCGTAAGAGAAATGCACGAGTTCTTTGCCCCATTTGAAGCCAAGCCTGTCTAATATGATGGAGAGTACCTGGAAATGATAGTTTTGTTCGTTGCCCACAACGTAGATCATCTTGTCGATGTCGTATTGTTTGAAGCGTTGTTCGGCCGTACCGATGTCTTGTGTCATGTAAACGCTGGTGCCGTCTGCGCGTATGAGTAGCTTTTGGTCGAGCCCCTCATTGGCCAAGTCGGCCCAAACACTGCCGTCGGGCTTGCGGAAGAACAGTCCTTTTTTCAGTCCTTCCTCCGCTTTTGCCTTACCTTCGAGGTAGGTTTCCGACTCATAGTATATCTTATCGAAGCCAACGCCCATCATTTTATATGTTTGGTCGAAGCCTTCGTACACCCAATCGTTCATCTTTTTCCACAATGCGCGCACCGCTTCGTCGCCTTGTTCCCAACGAACGAGCATGTCGCGCGCCTCTTTCATGAGCGGCGAAGCCTCCTTAGCTTGCTTTTCTGCCTCCTCGTCGGTTAGTCCTTCGGCTTTGAATTGCTGCACGAGCTGTGCTTGTTCGGCGCGATAATGTTGGTCGAAAGCCACATAATAGTCGCCAATGAGGTGGTCGCCTTTCTTCCCTGTGCTTTCTGGAGTGGCACCATTGCCCCATTTTTGCCAAGCCAACATCGACTTGCAGATGTGTATGCCTCGGTCGTTAACGATGTTTGTCTTCACAACGCGGTTGCCGTTGGCCTCCATTATCTGTGCAAGTGCCCATCCTAGCAGGTTGTTTCGCACGTGCCCAAGGTGCAAAGGCTTGTTGGTGTTGGGCGAAGAATATTCAACCATCACCAGCGGCGACTGCTCGTTGGCGGCTTTTTGTCCGAAGTGTGGGTCGCTGTCGATGCGGTTGAGCAAGCTAATCCATGCTTCGGGAGCGATGACGAGGTTAAGGAAGCCCTTCACCACGTTGAATTTCTGCACCACCTTGCAGTGTTCGGCCAGATATTCGCCCAATTGTTGGGCGGTGTCTTCGGGTTTCAGCTTTGAGAGTTTCAGGAAAGGGAACACCACGAGTGTGAGGTTTCCCTCAAACTCGGCCTTTGTTTTTTGCAACTGAACCATCTTCTGCGGCACATCTTGGCCATAGAGCTGTTTCACCGCCTGCATCACGGTTGCTATTATTTCGCTTTCGATATTCATTTCTTTTGCGTTGGGTTCTTGTTTTTTTGTGTAAGCAAGTGCAAAGTTAGCGATTTTTTTTGGATAACAAGCGGGTTTTGGGGTCTAGTGGGAATGCTTGAGCCAGTTGTTTTTGTCTGATTGGTTGGATTAATTGGACTGTTCGGGCCAATCGGATTGGTCGGATTGGTCTGACTAGTCGGACTAGTCTGACTGGTCAGACTGGTCTGACAGCTCAGACAAGTCCGACTAATCAGACCAGACAGACTAATCAGACAAACTGGCATAATTCGGGAAAAGGCTGGGTTATTGCCCCCTTCTCATCATCTCCACCAGCTTTTGCATCTTTTCTTTAAAGGCCTTTTCGGTCATTTGTTCACCTCCAGTGGGCTCTTTAATGGCGTGGTCTACAGCCGTATCGATTTTTTTAGCCTCGAAGATGTAGTCTTTGAGAGTCGCTTCAAGTATCAATCCGCCCACATTGGCGTACACGGGGCCTGCATCTACGGGTATATGCTTGGTGAACCAGATGGTTTGCTTGCCGTCTTTGCTAACAGCTTTGAGACATTCGTAGCCCAAAATCTCCTTCTTTTCGTTGGGTTGCACTTCGAAAGTGTCGGGTGTCAAGGGGTCCACCAGCAAATATTGCTTACCCATCACCACCACTTTCGACACCTGCCGTTTGGTGTCCTTGTTGGTATATTGAATGTTTTCGAGCTGGCCTTTGATGAAGTCGTTGGCATCGATGTTTTGTCCCATGAAGCTAATCATTTGTTTTTCTTTCGAAGCTTGCACGCGACCTTCCGTTTGTGCGCCGTCAATCCACAGCATGTACACAGACTTAACGTCGGCTATAGCAGCAACAAGAGCCTTACGCATGTCGTCGGGCATGCCTGCATCCTTCATTGCGTCGGGCGAATTGGTGTTAATGCGCACCTCGTATTCAACGGTTAGCTGTTGCGCTATCGAGCAAAATGGCAGAGCCGCGAGCAAAATGGCGGCAAGAGTTAAAAGGGTTGTTCTCATATTTTTATTGGTTTAAGTTTCATGTACATTGTCTTTGTGGCGGTTTCAGAACGAAATCATCGCGCCCAACATCACGTTTCCTGGCATGTAATGTATGTTGCGTGTGGTAACATAGTTGTTGTCAATCATGCGTTCTTGCATCATGCGTTCCTTCAGGTTGAGCAAATCTTGGGCCGAAGCCTTCAGCCGAACGCTCTTGTTGAGGTCGTATTCCCAGGCAAACCGCAAGGCCGTGTATCCCGTTTTTGTTCCGCTGAGCCTGCGCCAACGTTGTCCTAGTCGTACCGTTGCTTGCCATTTGGTGGCGATGTAGCCCAGTTCGCCCTCCAGTCGGTAGTCGTTTTGGTGCGAACGAAGCAGTTCGCTCTTGTCGTTGAGCCACGAAGCTGCGGCAAACAGCTCGCCGTTGAAGCCGTGTTTGTAATACGTCTTGAAGTTTAAGTTGGCATTGAACGCCCTGCTGCGCGACGTTTGTGCCACGCCTTGGTAGAAGAAGGGGGCCTGTGCAAGGCTTATCCCACCGAAAAGGCGCATGTTGAGGGGCGTGTTCACCAGCCTTTTCTCTATCATCGCGGCAAGGCTTAGCCCCTTACCACCCGACACATTCCGGCTAACGACGCGCGAAACAAGTCCGTCTTGCATGCGATAGTCGTTCACGATGGCGTTGTGGTTGTAGCTAAGCGACAGCATGTTGAAGAGCGTTATCCCCTTCATGATGTTGGCATACACTTGCATGGCGGTGAGTTCGGTGGTATGTTCGAGCGCATTCTCCACCCCGGCGTAGTTCACCCGCCGAAAACTCTCGATGCTAGGCCCATCGATGAGCGCGCCACTGCTTGCCAATTGGTAGCGACTTTTAAGGCGCAGATCCATGTAATGCGTCATGCTGAGGCGATAGGTGAGGTTGAGCAGTGGCGATACAGTCGCCTTTGGCGACACGCCGAAAGCCAACTGGCGCGACGATTGCAGGCTGAACAGGTGGAGGATGCCGCCAATACCGAAGCGGAATTTGCCCTGATCTTTGTTCAAACTCAGCTCCGCGCCGTTGTCATAGAAGCTATAGGGCGTCTTCAGGGCAGGGTTGTTCATGCCCAAGCTGTCGTTTATCGTTGTGGTGCGGTGGCTTTGCAGCGCATGTCGCAAGGCCACACGCACGAAGTAGTCGTCGGCAAAGCGGCGCACATATTGTGCAGAACCCGAGAATTCCAGCCTGCGGACATTCTGTTCGGCGTGCAAAGTGGCCGCCTTGAAGAGCGTTGTTGGGCGCGAGGCAAAGTCGTAACGATTGTCGTTGAACAAGAAATTGAGGTCGGCTTTGTAGCAAAACACGTTCTTGCCGCTTCTCAAGAGCCACACCAGGGCATTGTTTATCGTGGCCAATCGTCCATTGGTATGCTCACCAATCCCCGTGCCTTGCAGTTGTCTGTCTGCGTTTCCGTCTGTCGTTCCGATGTAAGTGCGGTTGGTAATGGTTAGTTCCATGCTCTTTCGGTTAGACAATTTGAACTTGATGTTCGACAGGAAATGGTGTTTATCCTGTAGTTCCTGTGTCGAGTCGGTATAGTTTAAGCCGCCATGATAGGCGTAGTTGTCGGTGCTTTTGAGTCGGTATCGGTCAGCTCCCACGATGCCATTCCACAACACCTTGATGTTCTTTCCAGGTGTGGAGATGGTGTTGAGCGAAGCCATAGCGTTGTTTCTGCGGTACACATTCTCACGATAGTCGAGCATCATGGCATAGTCTGCGAATGCTTTTTGGGCGTTGGCCATAGGGTCATCGCCCGAAAACAGTTCGCCATACCCACCGCTGATGTTCACGATGTCTGTGGGTTTCATCACTCTTTCTCCAGTGTTGTTGGCAGCGGCGATGAGGTTTCCCATCATTTTCTTGCCCAAAATCATGGCCGAAGCGTTGGCCCTGGCCTTGTTGAGCAGTCCTCCCAGAGCTTCTGCTTGCCCCTTGATGCGGCCGTGCATGCTTTTGTTCATCGAGAGATCCACCACCGTTTGGTTGCTTGTCTTGAAACCCGAGAACACGTTATACTCTGAATAGTTGTCAATGACCTTGAAATTATCCACTCCCGACGCGGGCAGGTTCTCCATAGGCGTGGAGACATTGCCCTGATAAAGGTCTTCTCCCTGCACAAGCACCTTGCTAACGCGTTTTCCATTGACGGTAAGCGAGTTGTCTTTCTCGTCGTAACGCACGCCGGGCAGGTTGTTCACCACGTCTTTGAGCACCTTTTCGCGTCCCGTTGTGAAGCGCGAAACGATGTAAGTAGTGGTATCTCCGTTGACAATCATCGGGCTCGACTTCACCTCAACCTCTTTAAGGTTGATTGCTTCCGCCTTTAATTCAAAGTCCATTTGCATCTTAGTGTTTCCAAAAAGAAAGGCTTTCTTGCTCTGCGTAACGTGTCCAATGGCCTTTGCTTCCACGCGAATGTTCCCTGTTGGCACGTTTTCAACGCGAAACTTCCCATGTTCGTCGCATGCCAAGGCTTGCCATTGCTTGCCGTCTTTGTCGTAAAGGGTGATGGTGCAGCGTGTGTTAGGGCTTAGCGAGTCGGTTGTTACGGTGCCTTCCACCACGTTTTGAGCATGCGCGATGGCCGCGATGCAGAGCATCAGCAGTGCAAAGACCAGCCGTAAGGGCATGCATGGGGTTGGTAAGACGTGGGGTGTCGGCATTCTTCTCATAAGCGTCAATAGCGTTATAGGTATTGAAAGATATAAGCAAAGTTATAAAAATAAACGAAACGCAGGCAGAATAATGCGTTAAAAAACGTTTACTCGAGGGAGGTTGAAAGCCTTATCTCCACTTGTTATCTTTCTGCTTGCAAGCACAAAGCGCACAGAACGCGCCACATAAATTTTGCCCGATAGGATAAATAGCGTAACTTTGCACCATATATATAATGAGTGGCACGGAGCTAGCGCCAAAGCAGAAACAGTTTTTTTAGCAATGGCGATGGTAAAAGCCCCCAAACACGTAATTCCACAAAGGATATGGACAACATCAAGAAAGATTTTGCAGCACGCCTGCTTCAGGTTAACGCCATTAAGTTGCAGCCCAACGACCCCTTCACATGGGCATCGGGTTGGAAGTCGCCCTTTTATTGCGACAACCGCCGCACGCTATCGTTCCCTCAACTTCGCAGCTTCATCAAGCTAGAGCTATCGCATGCCGTCCTGGAACACTTCCCCGAGGCCGATGCAGTGGCAGGAGTAGCCACGGGTGCCATTGCTCAAGGTGCGCTTGTTGCCGATGCTTTGCAGCTGCCCTTTGTGTATGTGAGGAGCAAACCCAAGGATCACGGACTGGAAAACCTCATCGAGGGCGAGTTGAAAGCCGGGCAGAAGGTGGTGGTTATCGAAGACTTAATCTCCACGGGTGGCAGCAGTTTGAAGGCTGTTGAGGCCATCCGCAAGGCTGGATGCGAAGTGGTGGGCATGGTTGCTGCCTACACTTACGGGTTTGCTGTGGCCGAAGAGGCTTTCAATGCGGCCAATGTAAAACTGGTGACGCTCACCGATTACGAGCATGTGGTGCAGAAAGCCGCCGAAACGGGCTACATCGCCAAGGAGGATGTGGCACTGTTGAACGAGTGGCGACTGAACCCTGCGGAGTGGGAACCAAGGAAATAGACGAACAAACGGCCTCACCCCGACCCGCAACTGGCCTTGACCTGCCCCGCAATTGGCCTTAACCTGCCCCACAACTGGCCTTAACCTGCCCCATAACCGGCCTTAACCTGCCCCACAACTGGCCTCACCCCCAACCCCTCTCCAAGGGGAGAGGGGAGTAATATGCTGTGCTATTACGATGCTAAAGATAATGT
>CAJPTO010000110.1 GCA_905373605.1 uncultured Prevotella sp. | reverse complement strand
GCGAAGCTAAACGATAGGAAATGCATTCCCTCGAGTACATTTTTCACCCAAAAGTGGATTGCCAAACAAGGAAAATGTATGCATTTTGTAGGTTTTAGGCCTTCCCATCGCGCTAGAATTGCTCCTGGCAGAAAGCTATTTTGTAATTTTTGTCGAATAAATCACCCTGGGGAAAGTACCCTCTTAAGAATGCAACACGCACGCAAACTGGGCATAATCCATTTCACACGCGTAACGAATAGGAGGATGCTGATTATCAGCAGTGAGCTATTGCAAGCATAGTAACCCTGTCTTTAAGTGGGTGTCGCGCTTCAACGATTTTTTATAGTCGAAAAAGGATGCTTCTCAATTTGCCTCTTAGTGTGCAGAGAATTTGCGGCTTGTTCTAGAAAACACAGCAAAGACGATTTTTAGAACCATCCGTAAGTAATTTTATTTTGTTTGCATTGTACGTATTCCATACCGAAAAAATGGTTTTTGACAACCGAATAATGGGACAATAGCCAATATTTTCGTTGCAAATTGAGCAGTGCCGTTTTTGCGTATGATGCCAAAAAACGCCCATTCCATCGGTTTGTTGCAGTGCAACACGCGCTTGTGCACATGAAATGCCTATTTTGAACACATAAATAAAAGGTGTATATTTGCGAAAAATTGTTACGGTGAAGATTATCAACATGAAGCTATGTTAAGAAGCCAAGCCCCATATTGCGGCACACCTTAGTATATTGTAGGGTACAAAAGGTAAGGCCGATTAGGGGGAAAGCAACGAAAACAAGTGAAGCGGAACACAATCAACCCAGTGGCAACTAACACTAAAACGTGTAACAACTTATGAGTTAAACAACAGATTTACAAACTCGAAAATTGTGATACCTATGCGAAGAAAGTTATCAAGACCAGTGAACGTGGTGCTTTGGCTCGCAGCCTTGCTGCTACTAGCGAGCCAGGCGCATGCACAAAGCTCGGGCACAACGGGCAACATTACGATTGAGGGCATTGTAATCGACAACAACACCAACGAACCCATCGTTGGTGCCACCGTAAAGCTGAAAGACGGCAGCAAAGGCACGGTGACATCGGCCGAAGGTAAGTTTGTGATGCCTGGCTTGTCGGTGGGCAATGTAGTTCATGTAAGCTTTATCGGCTTCAAACCGCGCCAATTCACCGTGGGAAAGAAGCGTTTCGTGACCGTTTATTTGGAAGACGATGCCAACCAGCTGGACCAAGTGGTGGTGACAGGTTTCCAAAAACTGAAGAAAAACAGTTTTACGGGCACAGCCACCGTGGTTACTGGCGACGAACTGCGCAAGGTGAACGTGAAAGATGCCATGAAGGCTTTGGAAACATTCGACCCTTCTTTTCGCATTATCGACCGCGGAGGTTTTGGTGCGGACCCCAACCATATCAACGAAATAAACATCCGCGGCGCATCAAGTATACAGCGGCAAGAGTTCGATGCCAACGGGCAAGCACAAACACGGCGCACCAACCTGCTGGGAAATCCCAACATGCCCATATTTATGCTCGACGGATTCGAAGTGCCAGTGCAGAAAATCTACGACATGGATATCAACCGAATCCAGAGTATGACCATCCTAAAAGACGCAGCAGCCACCGCCCTTTACGGCTCACGCGCAGCCAACGGCGTAGTGGTGGTAACGTCCGTTCCTCCAAAAGTGGGCGAGATACGAGTAGACTACAACACAACACTGGAACTAACCTTCCCCGACCTGTCGGACTATAACCTCACCAATGCTGCAGAAAAACTACAGGTGGAGAAAGACGCAGGCTATTATACGCCCAAGAATGATTGGCAAGTTGTGGAGAAAGAAATCCTGTATAACAACAGACTGAATGAGATAAGGCGCGGAGTGAACACAGACTGGCTGGCTCGACCACTTCGTAACGTGATGAACTGGCGTAACAGTGTTGCACTATCGGGAGGTGTTAACTCGATGCGCTACGAACTCGCCTTTAACTACGACAGCAACAGCGGTGTGATGAAAGGCTCGTTCCGCAACCGTTGGGGCGGCGGACTGAAGATAGACTATCGTTTGCGCGACTGGTTGCAGATACAAGACAACGTAACCATCAACCACACATCGAGCGAAGACTCACCCTTTGGCCAGTTTTCGGCTTATGCAACCTATCTTCCATATGATGCCATATATGGTGAGAACGGCGAATATCTAGCGAAATTGCCGATGTCGGGGCAGGTTAACCCCCTTTGGCAGGAGCAACGGCTGGCTAGTTACAGCGGACGAGGCACCATCACCGACATTACAAACAACCTTGGCATCAACGTTTACTTTATGCCTTCTTTGTATTTGAGGGGTACCTTTGGAATTAGCCAAACGCAAAACGATAGCGAGAGCTTCACCGACCCCAAACATCCCATGTACAAGGGCGTTGAAGAAAGCAAGCGCGGCACGTTGAACATCAATAAATCGAAAGACTTGAAGTGGAATGTGAATGTAAACCTCAACTTCAACCAGCGTTTCAACAAACATTTCGTTTACTTGACAGGCGGAATGGAAGCCATTGAGACCATCTCACATCCAATAGGTTACGTATATAAGGGCTTTAGCCTAGGTACACAGAACAAACCCTCGTATAGTGCCTCACAAGATGGAGACACAAGCGACACCGAAACGAAGGTGCGCACCTTTGGATTGTTGGCTGCATTGAACTATACCTACAATGAGATTTATCTTCTAGACGCTTCTTTCCGTCTTGATGGCTCTTCGCAGTTTGGTGTAGAGCGGCGTTTCGCTCCCTTTGCCTCAATTGGCTTGGGTGTTAACATGCACAATTACGATTTCATCAAACGTCTGCCCTGGATTAACAGCTTGCGTTTGAAAGGAACATATGGCAGCACGGGTAAGGTAAACTTCACACGTTTCGATGTGATAAGCAGCTATCAGCGTGCTGGAGCATGGTATTACACAGGTCCTGGTTATTTGCTGTCCACGTTTGGAAACCCCGACTTGTCGTGGGAACTTACCAAGACCCTCGACTTAGGATTGTCGGTAGAATTGTTTAAGCGTCGTTTCTTCTTGGAAGCAACCTATTACCATAAAGCTACCGACCGCATGATAGACAGGGTTAAAGTGCGTCCATCATCGGGTTTCGAAAGCTATAACGGAAACGTTGGTGGCGTGTTAAACGAAGGTGTGGAGTTAAAAACCAACGTAACGGTATACAGAGACAGGGAATGGGCAGTGGTACTTAACGCCAACATGGCGCACAACAAGAACACCATCACCAAACTGAACCCAGCAATGGAAGAGTATAATAAGAAGATACGCGACAACTATGCTTCTGAAAGTTCGGGCAAAGGCACATTCCAGCCAGCGTTGCTCTATTATGTGGGCGCATCCACGTCCTCCATTTATGCTGTACCCTCATTGGGTATCGACCCTGCAACAGGGACAGAGTTCTTCCGTAAGCAGGATGGAACGGTGACACAAGTGTGGAATAAGAACGATATGGTGGTTTGTGGCGACCTCAACCCCGACATCCAAGGCACTTTCGGCATCAATGTGGTATGGCGCGGCATTTATCTCAACACGAGTTTCCAATATGCTTATGGCGGACAAGCTTACAACAACACGCTAGTTTCGAAGGTTGAGAACGCCAACATCGAAAAAGAGAATGTGGACAGACGTGTGATGACCGAACGCTGGCAACGCGTAGGCGACGTTTCGCAATATTATGGCATACGTGAAAGGGGCGTTACCAACATGACATCGCGTTTTGTACAGAACGACAATTATATTTCGTTCAACAGTTTGGCCATCGGCTACGACTTCAGCAAGCGAATTGCTTCTCTCTTCAAGCTCAGTTCTCTATCAGTGGCATTCAATGCCGCCGACCTTGGCCGCTGGAGCACCATCAAGGTAGAGCGAGGACTTTCTTATCCTTACGCACACACGTACAGTTTTACGCTGCGTGCCACATACTAACGGGTAATTAAAAAAATGGAATTATGAAACGTATAACATATATGGCAGCGGCGGTGACGCTCGTTATGGTCTTGGCTGGATGTAATGATTGGCTGGAGGTTCCTGTAGAGGGCAAGTCTACGTCGAAAGAGTTGTTCGAGAAGGGCGATGGATACAGAAGTATCCTGCATGGCTTGTACATCAGTATGGGCGAAGACGTGCTTTACGGCAAGAACTTGCAATGCGGATTGGTTGATTTCTTTTCAAACCAGTATAATGTAGACGTTGGACATGAAGACTTGAGCAGCCCTGCGCTCATCGCTGCTGGCAAGCGCGACTATCAGAATAAGGATTTGCGCCCAGATATAGATAAAATTTGGATGGCAGCCTATAAATGCATTGGTGCTGCAAACGACCTGATACAGAACGTAGGGGGAGAAGACGCAGGCAAGTTTGCACAAGGCGAGATGGAGAAAAACATGATATTGGGTGAGGCTAAGGCTGTGCGGGCTTACATTCATTTAGACTTGCTAAGGCTGTTTGCACCTGCACCCAAAGAGGATGACGGCGGTTTGTACATCCCTTTCATCAATCGGTTTCCCAACACCTTGGCAACGCACATGAAAACGATCGAAGTCCTGGATGAGATAATCAAAGACTTGGAGGAAGCGCGCGAGCTAGTTCGGGCATATGACCTCTCGCCTTTGGGCAGTAGCGCAAACACTTCGGGGAGATCTCGTTTCTACAACGAGTTCGAATACGGAACAGTGATTCATTCCCAACGCGAGGAACTTGATGAGTTTTTTGCAGGTCGTGGTTATCGCTTCTCATATTGGGCAATAACGGCCACCTTAGCTCGTGCTTACCAGTACAAAGGTGCTTACGACAACGCTTTTTACGATAAAGCCAAGCAATGCGCAGAGGAAATATTGAACCGCGAAGTTGTTGTAGATAAGAACAACAAGTATTATCCGTTCAAGGAAGAGCACTTTGACGGTTTCTTCTACGCCGAACGACCCGAAGACGCAAGGGATGTTCGCATGGTAGACAATCTCATTATGGGCGTGTATCGCGACAATGAACGAATGGGACTGCTGTCAAGCATGCTTGCCCAATACCCCCGTAAGAAAGGAAACATCGCACAAGACCAACTCTTCATTGTCAATACCGAAGGGCAAGACATCTTTAAGACGGTGGACAACATCGACGAGTCGCAGACGGACATACGCTCCAAACGACTGCTTTACATCCCTGCAGGTGCTTATGAAACAAAACTTTCGATGAAATGGTACGTTAAGGAGAATGATGTGAAGGAACGCGACAAGACATTGAGCATCTTCCCCCTATTGCGTACTTCAGAAATGAGATACATTATTGCCGAAACTGAAGCGCGAAAAGGAAACTTCGCAGCTGCATACGAGATAATCAATGCCATGCGTGAAAAGCGCGGATTGGGGCAACAGCCATTGGCATTGAAAGGAACTTTTGCGGAATTCCAAAAAGATTTCGTGCGAGAAGCTCAACGCGAATGGATAAGCGAGGGACAATTGTTCTACCTTTATAAAAGGTTAGGGGCCGATGTAAAGATAGATAGCAAGACGGTGAGGCCGTTTACCAAAGCCGAAGCGGTGTTGCCGATGCCCATTGATGAAAGTCACTGACCCACATAACAAGCATATCATTATGAGAAAGTTATTATTTATGTTGCCTTTGGCGGCACTCGCCTTGTTCTCTTCTTGCAAGGAAGAGGCTTTAACCACTTTTGGCGACGAACATTATATATATTTCGACAAGTATTATATGAACGAGGTAGAACCTGGCAAGCATACGGCCGACTCCACTTTCGCATCATTCTTCTTCCTTAATGATGATGTGGATGCCTTGGATGCCTTGCTCGAAGTGCACATAGCTGGGCGAAACCTCACCAAGGACGAAACTTTTAAGTTGCGGGTGATACCCGAAGGAACCACCGCAACGCCTGATGAGTATAAGATTGCCGACACTTTTACGTTTAGGGCAAGGCAAGCAGCTCCCGATGCAGTGAACCGAACAGACACTGTTGCTATACAAATGTATCGCAGACCAAGGCTGAAAGACATGCCAAATGGTGTGCGACTTATGGTGGAGTTGGTTCCATTGGGCGGTTTACAGCTGGGACAGACCGAACGAACAAAGGCTGTTGTCATACTTACAAGGGATGCCATCAAGCCTGACTGGTGGAACAAGGAGGTTACTGAAATGTTGTTGGGCACATACAGCAGCCGCAAATACAAGCTTTTCCTAGTACATGTTGATCCAAAAGCAACACTGAACGAGAAACTATTGAACGATGAGCCTTGGAAAGCAAGGAAACTGGTGCAGAAGTTTAAGGAATGGCTAGGCGAACACCCCGATTTGGCTGTTGAGGAGGACGGAAGCCCGATGACTGTTAATGTGTGACACTTTTTAAAACAGAAAATTATGCGGAATTTTAGATATGCATTCGTAGCAATGCTTATGCCATTGGTGTTAGCTTCTTGTTTTAGCGACGATGGTAATTACGAATACGAATCGTTGAAGCCGCCCACATGGCTCGACAATTTTATCGACAGGCCAATACAGGTGCTTGTGTATGGTGGGCGTGAAGTGAAGTTGGATGGCTCAAAATATTTCAATTGGGGAAACCTTGATGCAGAGCGGCGCAGCCAAGAGGTGCGCTATGAGTGGCGAATGAACGGGAAGGTGTTTAGTAATCAACTGAAAGAGGATATGACCACCGATGAATTTCTCAAGCGAATGGGCTTGGCAGAGATGCCAGGAACGCCTCAAGGTGGCGACTTTTCCATCATTGAGAAGGGTTCGGGAGTTACATTCAAGGTGAAATGCACTATTTTCTTTAAGCCAGCCATTGGTGGCGGCGACTTTATTGTCTATTCGGCCAAGTCGTCCAGCGAAACAAACGTTGGCAAGTTAACGGTGTTCAGGCTCACTTATTTGAAAGAACAAGGCAAACTCAAAGAAAATTTCGACTTTGGTAGGTATGTGTTAGACGACATTCCTGGCACACCAAAGGGCTTTGACGTGGCTGTAGCGAAAAACGTTGGTGCAGCTGGCTCGCTTACGCTCATTACAGAGGAAGGAAGTGCAACGGTGTATAATGCCGGAAACCTGAAAAAGGAATGGGAATTGGGTTCGCAGTTCGCCGATGGCACGCCAGATAACTTTAAAGTTAGCGGCCGTAAGGACCAAGAAGACGGAGGTGTGAACACTCCCGCTGCTACTTGGGTGGTTACACAAGACGGAAGATTGTTCTCTCGCCAGTTTGGAAAAAACTATTTGGGCGGCAAGTTCCTCACAGAACCTTACTATATTGACTCGTTGGGCTATAAGATAACCAAGTTTGGACATACCAATTGGGGTATCACCAACATTCCTTGTTACGACGAAAAGAACCGAAGAGTGGTGCTGGCAACAACAATCAATACTTCTGATTTCTATAAACATCGTAGTTTTGTGGCCACACTCCATTCCGATCAGTTCTATTCACCTGCAGAGAAGATGCCCTCAGACGCGAAAGTTTTTTACTTAACGACGATGAACGGTGCTGAGTATAGCGACAACCGCAACAGCTGGTTCCAAGCTTACTACACAACCGCGGGGAAATCGATGGTGGCATGCTTTGCTGTAGACAATTATGCTCGCCGTTTGACTTATCTCATGAAGTATCCTGAACCTTATGAGGTGCCTGGGCATTTGTTTACAGACGAAACAGTGTTCTTAACAGCATCTGGTGAACGCCTAAATAGAAATTCCACAAAAGCTTTTACCGATCTCTTCTCCGAGGGTCAAGACCTTTATGCCATTCAGCGAGACGGTTCGGGTGCTTTTTGGGGCAACTCTGAAGTGGAAATAAGGAAAATTCCTTTGGAGGGAATAACTTCTAAGATAACCTGTATGACATATGATGTGATGGATTACTGGATTGATTTAGACCATGAATACCCCCACTTGGTTGTGGGTTGTGAAAACGGAGATGTGCTGATTTATTATGCAGTACCCGTATCTCATCCGATATTGGTAAAAAAGTATAACGTGGGCGGCCGTGTGTGTGCCATAAAGCAAGTGGCCATGCCCAGCCCTTACCTTGACTTATATTGATAACAAAACAACATGGCAGCTCCTTATTATATAATGAGGGGCTGCCCATAAACAAAAAAGATAAAAGAATGCAGAACATGATGGTTTTAAAGAGAAGTGCTGGCGCGCTGTTTATGCTTTTGGCCGGCGCGTTTGCCCTGCAAGCGCAAAATGGAGAGAAGGCTAACCTAACCATTAGCGTGGCCAACAAGGCCGGCGCACCAACGATTACGCTCAAGAAGTCGGCACAGTGCCAAAGTTATTGCTTGGCCTTGTTCACCTCAGACATCGCCGGCATCATCAAAGACGAGGTGGTGGACGGCTATTTCACCGGACAAAAGAAGCCGCGTTACACCGATGAGGCCAAGGCTAAGAAGCTGGTGGACTACGGATTGGTGGTTGTTCCCGAGAAAGAGTACACGCTTATCGCCTTGGGTTACGACAAAGACGGCAAGGCCGGCAAGGTGGTTCGCACGCCTTTCACCGCTCCACGCAGGCAGGGTTTCAGCTCCGCGCAGGTGTTGGCGCAGGTGGTAAACCTGGGTCCTGACAGCGTTACCATCAAGTTTACGCCCAACACGGATGTGGCGGGCTATGCCATTTGCCAGTTCGAGGGCGGAAGCATCGAGCAAACAGTGAAAGAGCACGGCCCCATGATGGGTTTCTCTAATGCTTACGACATGATAAAGCAGTTCAGCGGGAAAGATTATACCACAGAGAAACTATACACTTGGCGCGACATGGTGCCCGATGCCAACTACGAACTCTGCGTGCTTCCCTGGGACAAGAACGGCGTTTTCCAAGAAATAACCAAGGTGCCTGTCACCACTAAGAAGCTTGGAGGCCCCGGGGCTGCAACGGTTGACATACAGATTGGCGAGTTTGGCGGAACGCAAAAAGGCGGATACTTCCAAGAAGTGATTTACACGCCCAACGACCAAGCCGCTCTGCACCGCGACATCATCATCACCGAAGAGGCTTTTAACAAACCAGAAATGGGCAACATCGGCGTTATCAAGATGCTGCAAACCGATCATCCCAAAGACATCTATTGGAACCAGTACCGCGTGGACAAGGCTAAATGGAACGCAACGCCGCTTACAACCTATTATGCTTGCTCCATTGCAAAGAACGTTGACGGCAAGTGGGGCGAACTAAAGAAGGTGAAGTTCACCACGCCGGCCGCCAAAGAATGACATGAAATCTATAAACCACTCTTGATGAGACTGAGTTTTGCTGGCAGATTTTGCTCCATCGCTGCGATAATGGCTTTGGCGCACGCTCGCTTCATGGGCAAAAGATGCCAAGCAAAACATTGTGGCTCGTTCAAAACATTTCATTCGCGGGCGTTTTGGCTTTTAGCTGACAGACAAAAGCAAGAAGACAGCGAAGCACAAAACCGATAAGGCTGGTTCTAAAAATTACCTTTGCTGTATTTTTAGCTTTTAGCTGAGCAGAT
>CAJPTO010000109.1 GCA_905373605.1 uncultured Prevotella sp. | reverse complement strand
GGTAAATCTTCAGCACATTCTCATCGTAAGCTTTCTTAAGCGGTTTCATCAGCAAGTCGCCCGCCTTGGTAAGTCCGCCGAAGAAGATAAACGCCTCGGGCGATGAGAAAGCAGCAAAGTCGGCACATGCGGCACCAAGCACTTTGCCCGTGAACTCGTACACCTCGAGGGCCAGTTTGTCGCCTTTCTCTGCAGCCAACGATACATCGAGGGAGGTAATGTCTTCGGGATTCATCTCACGGAGCAAAGAAGGTGTGGTGGTTTTCTCCAGCAGTTCGCGTGCCGAGCGAGCCACGCCCGTAGCAGAGCAATAAGTTTCCAAGCATCCATGTCGCCCACAACCGCAGCTTCGCCCGTCTTCCTTGCGTACAATGACGTGTCCCAGTTCGCCAGCGAAGCCGTCACTGCCGTAAACCATCTGTCCGTTTACTACAATTCCCGAGCCAACGCCCGTGCCGAGGGTGATGACAATGAAGTTTTTCATGCCGCGAGCCACGCCATAGGTCATCTCGCCGATAGCAGCAGCGTTAGCATCGTTGGTAAGTGCCACGGGAATGCCGCCAAGACCTTTTGAAAACATGTCTGCCAAAGGCACAACGCCGTTGTGTCCCCAAGTCAAGTTGGGTGCAAACTCAATTGTTCCCTTGTAGTAGTTGCCGTTAGGTGCGCCGATTCCCATCGCCTTGATGGTGTCGATGCCGCCCACTTGCTCAATGATGACGTGCAGTGCATCAAGTGATGCCTTCACATAATCCTCAACATTTTCGTAAGCTTGTGTCTTGATGGCCGTTGTAGCCTTGATTTCGCCACGGCTGTCAACGATGCCGAATACAGAGTTTGTTCCACCCAAGTCCAAACCAATCACGTATGGTTTCAATTCATCTTGTGCACTCATGTTGTGTCTTTATTTTTTTAGTTTAGTAATAATTGTTGCTTGCTCTGAGAAAGAGGTTCGTTTATTGGCAATGGTGCGGCATGATGATGCCTTTTTTGGCTTGCGCCTTTTGCCAAAGCCCCTAAATAAGCGTTCACAAAGTTATGAAAAATATGGAATAACACAAACTTATAACCCAAAAATTTGCTCAATCCGCATATTTTTTGCAATTTTGCATCCGTTATGCCCTTACCTTTTCATATAGACATCGTAGACATCGTATTCAAAGGAATACTCATTGGTCTTATTGCCTCCGCCCCGATGGGGCCTGTGGGCGTGCTTTGCGTTCAGCGCACGTTGAACAAAGGCAGGTGGTATGGTTTCATCACCGGCATTGGGGCTGCTGTAAGCGACATGATTTACGCCCTTGTAACAGGATATGGCATGAGTTTCATCATGGATCTCATCACTGCCCCACGCACGCTTTTCGCCCTGAAGATAATGGGAAGCGTGCTGTTGATGTTCTTTGGCATCTACTGTTTCAAGTCTAATCCCACCAAAAAGATGCACTACAGCGGCAAGGGTAAGGGAACGTTGATACACAATGGCATTACGGCTTTCCTCGTAACGTTCTCCAATCCACTCATCATCTTTCTCTTCATGGCCACCTTTGCGCAGTTTGCCTTCGTGGTTCCCAACCGTCCTTGGCTGATGGTTGGTGGCTATACAGGCATTGTTTTGGGTGCGTTGTTGTGGTGGTTCGGCCTTACTTGGCTCATTGACAAGGTGCGCGGAAAGTTTGATAACGGCGGAATTGTGCTCATCAACAAGATTATCGGCAGTGTGGTTATCATCTTCTCGGTGATATTCCTCATCGGAACGGTATTCAATCTCTACACTTTCGAATACTGACGTGTGCCCGCCTAAGCCCCTCTTGCTCTCCTATATAATAAGGAGTACCAAACTTTCACCCAAGCAAAACGTCATTAAATGTACATCGCCAAACAACTCAGAGAAAAGAGCATTGCCGAATACATATTATATATGTGGCAAGTGGAAGACCTGATACGCGCTTACGGCTGTTCGCTGCAACGCATCAGGCACGAATACATAGACAAGTTTGACTATACGCCCGACCAGAAAGAAGAAATGCTCGACTGGTATGGAAACCTTGTGCGCATGATGAACCAAGAAGGAAAACGAGAAAAGGGGCATCTGCAAATCAATGCCATCATTGTAAAAGACTTGATGGACCTGCACAACCAGCTGATGCAAAGCGCGAAGTTCCCCTTTTACAGTGCCGAATATTATAAGGTGCTGCCTTTTATCGTGGAACTTCGCAACAAGGGCGACAAGCAAGTGAATGAAGTGGAAACCTGCCTTGACGCACTTTACGGCGTCATGTTGCTGCGTTTGAAGCAAAAGGAGATTACGCCCAGCACAATGACTGCCATCAAAGAGATTACCACTTTCATTGGCATGCTTTCGGATTATTATCAGAAAGACAAGACAGAAGGTCTTGTCTTCGAAGACGAATAAACAGAATACATCGCATAATGAACATTTTAGTTACGGGTTGCAACGGACAACTGGGAAATGAAATGCAGCTGTTGCAAGCAGAGCATGCACAACACGTGTGGCTGAACACCGACGTTAACGAACTGGACATCACCGACAAGGCTGCCATTGAACGATTTGTTGAAGCAAACGAGATTGGCGGAATTGTGAACTGTGCCGCATACACTGCCGTGGACAAGGCAGAAACAGACCCACTAATGGCGAGGAAGCTCAATGCCGAAGCACCTGCACACCTGGCCGAAGCCGTTGCAAGACGCGGTGGGTGGATGGTGCAAGTGTCTACCGATTACGTGTTCGACGGCACCAAGCACACACCCTATGTGGAGAGCGATGAGCCTTGTCCCAACAGCGTTTACGGACAAACAAAACTCGAAGGCGAGCAGGCTGTGATGCAACTTTGCCCGAAAGCGATGATTATAAGAACGGCTTGGTTGTACAGCGAGTTTGGAAACAACTTCGTGAAGACGATGATACGACTGGGCAAGGAACGCGATAAGCTCGGCGTTATCTTCGACCAGATAGGCACTCCCACCTATGCACACGACCTTGCCACAGCCATAATGACGGCCATAGACAAGGACATAACGCCTGGTGTTTACCATTTCTCCAACGAAGGTGTGACAAGTTGGTATGATTTCACCAAGAGCATCCATCGCCTTTCGGGCATTAACACCTGCAAAGTGTCGCCCTTACATACGGAGGAATATCCAACTCCGGCCTGCCGACCGGCTTACAGCGTGCTAGACAAAACAAAGATTAAGGAAACTTACGGCATGGAAATTCCACATTGGGAGGAGTCGTTGGCCAAATGCATCGCCAAACTTTAATGCTTAGCTTGTTTGTCAACGAATGATTGAGGAGTTTAGGAGTCAAGTAGTTAGGGAGTTAAGCCAAATGCTTTGTTGTAGAGTGGCATGCAAGGTAGACAACTCATAAACGAATAGGAACATCAAAAAGAATGACTGAAATAGAAAGAAGAAGAACCTTTGCCATCATATCGCACCCCGATGCTGGTAAGACAACGCTCACCGAAAAGTTCTTGCTTTTCGGCGGACAAATACAAGTGGCTGGTGCAGTAAAGAGCAATAAGATAAGGAAAACAGCCACATCCGACTGGATGGATATCGAGAAACAGCGCGGAATATCGGTTTCAACCTCCGTGATGGAGTTCGACTACGAAGGATATAAGGTGAACATTCTCGACACACCGGGGCACCAAGACTTTGCCGAAGACACTTATCGCACACTGACGGCTGTGGATTCGGCCATCATCGTGGTGGATTCGGCTAAGGGTGTTGAAACCCAAACGCGCAAGCTGATGGAGGTTTGCCGCATGAGAAACACGCCCGTTATCATCTTCATCAACAAAATGGACCGCGAAGGGCGCGACCCTTTCGACCTCTTGGACGAGCTGGAAGAAGAATTGCAGGTGAAGGTTAGGCCGCTGTCGTGGCCCATTAACCAGGGCGCACGCTTCAAAGGCGTGTTCAATATCTACGAAAACCAACTGCAACTGTTTACCCCCGACAAACAACGCGTTACCGAAAAGGTGGAAGTGGACGTGAATAGCGATGAACTGAACGGACATATCGGCGAGCAAGACGCGCAAAAACTGCGCGACGATTTGGAACTGGTAGACGGCGTTTATCCTGCTTTTGATGTGGAAACCTATCGCTCTGGCCATGTGGCACCGGTGTTTTTTGGTAGCGCACTCAACAATTTCGGCGTTCAAGAGTTGCTCAACTGCTTTGTAGAGATTGCTCCAAGCCCCAAGCCAACTATGGCCGAAGAGCGCGAAGTGCAACCAACGGAGCCTAAGTTCACGGGCTTCATCTTCAAGATAACGGCCAACATCGACCCAAACCACCGCTCGTGCATAGCCTTTTGCAAGATATGCAGCGGCAAGTTTGTGCGAAATCAACCCTATCGCCATGTTAGGCTCGACAAAACGTTGCGCTTTAGCAGTCCAACGCAATTCATGGCGCAACGCAAAAGCACCATCGACGAGGCCTATCCTGGCGACATTGTGGGTCTGCCAGACAATGGAATATTTAAGATTGGCGACACATTGACCGAAGGCGAGCTGCTGCATTTCCGCGGTTTACCCTCGTTTTCGCCCGAGATGTTCAAGTATATCGAGAACGACGACCCCATGAAGGCCAAGCAATTGAACAAGGGCATCGAACAATTGATGGACGAAGGCGTGGCGCAACTCTTCGTAAACCAGTTCAACGGGCGTAAAATCATCGGCACGGTGGGCCAACTTCAGTTCGAAGTAATCGAGTATCGCCTGCAAAATGAGTACAACGCCAAATGTCGTTGGGAACCTGTTCACCTGCATAAGGCCTGCTGGATTGAGTCGGACGACCCCAAAGAACTGGAGAATTTCAAGAAGCGCAAGTACCAATACATGGCCAAAGACCGTGAAGGCCGCGACGTTTTCTTGGCCGATTCGGGCTATGTGCTTAGCATGGCGCAGCAAGATTTCGAACACATCAAGTTCCATTTCACCAGCGAATTTTAGCCCAAGTCGAACATCTGCTCCTTTTCATGCGTGCAGAACGGGGCATATTTTGCCCAAATGTCTGCGCCATGTAAAAATAAAATCGTATTTTTGCAATCAAAACGACAACAAATAAAAGGTATATGATTAAAATAACATTTCCGGATGGCTCCATCCGCGAGTACGAAAAAGGCATTACCGGTTTGGAAATAGCAAAGAGCATATCGCCTGCATTGGCGCGCGATGTGCTTTCTATTGGCGTAAACGGCAAAACAACAGAACTTAATCGCCCCATAAACGAAGACGCAACAATTGCACTTTACAAGTGGGAAGACGAAGAGGGAAAGCACACTTTCTGGCATTCCTCGGCTCACCTCCTTGCTGAAGCTTTGCAAGCGCTCTATCCCGGCATACAGTTTGGCTTCGGTCCGGCTGTTGAAAACGGTTTCTTCTACGACGTTATGACGAAAGACGGAACGCCCATCAGCGAGAACGACTTCCCTAAGATTGAAGAAAAGATGCGCGAGTTTGCCAAGAGAGACGAACCCATTGTGCGCCGCGAGGTGTCGAAAGCCGATGCCCTGAAGGAGTTTAAGGAAGACGGACAGGAGTATAAGTGCGAGCATATCGACCTTGATTTGGAAGACGGAACCATCTCTACCTATTCGCAAGGCGACTTTACCGACCTCTGCCGAGGCCCTCACCTCATGTCTACCGGTGCCATTAAGGCCATTAAGCTCACCAGTGTCGCTGGTGCATTTTGGCGTGGTGACGCACAGAAAGACCAGCTTACGCGAATCTACGGCATCACTTTCCCAAAGAAAAAGATGCTCGACGAATATCTCGTGATGTTAGAAGAGGCCAAGAAACGTGACCATCGCAAGATAGGAAAGGAGATGGAACTCTTCATGTTCTCCGAACGTGTGGGCAAAGGCTTGCCTATTTGGCTTCCTAAAGGCACAGAACTGCGTCTGCGCTTGCAGGATATGTTGCGTAAAATACAAAAACGCTACGGATACCAAGAGGTTATCACGCCACATATCGGCAGCAAGAACCTTTATGTAACTTCGGGTCACTACGCACACTATGGCAAAGACTCGTTCCAACCCATACATACGCCCGAAGAAGACGAGGAATACATGCTTAAACCCATGAACTGCCCACACCATTGCGAAGTGTTTGCATGGAAGCCACGTTCTTATAAAGACCTTCCGCTGCGCATTGCCGAATTTGGAACGGTGTATCGCTATGAAAAGAGCGGCGAACTGCACGGACTTACCCGCGTTCGCTCGTTCACACAAGACGATGCGCACATCTTCTGCCGCCCCGAACAGGTTAAGAACGAGTTCCTTCGTGTGATGGACATCATTCAAGCGGTGTTCAAAATCTTCCAGTTTGATGATTTCGAAACGCAGATAAGCTTGCGCGACCCGAAGAACACGACGAAGTATATCGGTTCTGATGAAGTGTGGGAAGAAAGCGAACAGGCCATCATCGACGCTTGCAAGGAAAAGGGTTTGGATGCTAAAATAGCTTACGGCGAAGCCGCTTTCTATGGTCCGAAACTAGACTTCATGGTGAAAGATGCCATCGGCCGTCGCTGGCAGTTGGGCACAATACAGGTAGATTATAACCTGCCCGAACGCTTCAAACTGGAATATACTGCCGAAGACAACACAAAGAAAACGCCCGTGATGATTCACCGCGCACCCTTTGGCTCGTTAGAACGCTTCACGGCAGTGCTCATTGAACACACCGCTGGACACTTCCCTTTGTGGCTCATTCCCGACCAAGTGGCCATATTGCCCATTTCTGAGAAGTATAACGACTATGCCCAGCGCGTCGCAAAATACTTGGATGGGGTTGGTGTTCGTGCAACACTCGATGTTCGTAACGAGAAAATCGGGCGTAAGATACGCGACAACGAGATTAAGCGTGTGCCGTACATGGTGGTCGTTGGTGAGAAAGAGGCCGCCGAAGGACTTGTTTCGATGAGAAAGCAAGGCGGAGGCGAACAAGCCACCATGACAATGGAAGCTTTTGCCAAGCGCATTAATGATGAAGTGGCAGCCCAATTGGCCGCTACCGACATCCATCCCGAAGACTAAGCCTAATCAGGCCAGTTTTAACTAGGGGCAAAGTTGCCGTCAATTCGTCAACATATAAAAATGTTAACTTGCCAACTTGTTGACTTGTCAACTTGTTAACTCGTCAACTTGTCCTCTCACATCATCACCGACTTATGGGGAAAGTTTCACAGAACAATGTGAACAACGAAGCCCATAAGTCGGTTTTACTTTCCCGTATTGCATTTTCCCCTTGTAAACATAACGTTTTCGTTAAGTCAAACGCCTTGTTAACTTGTCAACTCGTTAACTTGTGAACTAATAAACTAACTTAAAGATACACGAAAAAGAGTCCGTATCTGTAAAATAATCAATGAATTATTTTGCTTTGTGAGCAAAAAATCGTACTTTTGCAGCCGCTTATCAAATATTGTTGAATGAAGAATGAAAGAATAAAGAACCAGTATCGCGTAAACGAGCAGATACGCGCAAAGGAAGTTCGCATCGTAAACGAAGGCGGTTCTACCGTCATGCCAACCCGCCAAGCACTCGACATGGCTCGTAGCCAAGGTGTAGACTTGGTGGAAATATCCCCTAACGCACAGCCTCCCGTTTGCCGCATCATCGACTATTCCAAATTCCTTTATCAGCAAAAGAAGCATGCAAAGGAAATGAAAGCCAAGCAAGTGAAGGTGGAAGTGAAGGAAATAAGGTTTGGTCCGCAAACAGATGAACACGACTACAACTTCAAGCTGAAGCATGCCAAGGAGTTTTTGGATGCTGGCAATAAGGTTCGTGCTTACGTTTTCTTCCGCGGACGCTCCATCCTCTTCAAGGAACAAGGCGAAGTGCTGTTGCTACGCTTTGCAAACGACCTTGAGGAATATGGAAAAGTGGAGCAGATGCCCGCCCTGGAAGGTAAGAAAATGTTTCTTTACATCGCCCCCAAAAAGGCTGGAGCAGTGAAGAAGAGCCAACAAAAGATGGACCGCGAAAAGCGTGAAAGCGAAAATAAAATCGCAGAAGAAGAGGTTTCCAGCACCGACAAAGGGCTTTTTGCCAACGCCAAGAATGGCGAAGACGTGCTAAAGAAACTTCAAGCTGAGTAAGCAACGCCATAGCCTTGGCTATAACAAAATGAGAAAAGAGGTGCGTAACGCCGGGTATATGCGTTGCCACCCATATATAAACAACAAATAAAAAACAAAAAAATGCCTAAAGTAAAGACAAATTCCGGCGCAAAGAAGAGATTTCGTTTCACCGGTACAGGTAAGGTTAAAAGAAAACATGCTTACCACAGTCACATCTTGACTAAGAAAACAAAGAAGCAAAAGAGAAACTTGGTTCACTCAACTCTCGTTGATCGTTCGAACATGAAGCAGGTTCGCGACTTGCTTAACCTACGTTAAACATTAGTCAAAACATTTTTAAGTTAAGAAGAAAGTATGCCAAGATCAGTCAATCATGTTGCTTCTAAAGCAAAGAGAACTAGAATTTTAAAGCTTACAAGGGGTTACTATGGTGCCAGAAAGAATGTTTGGACTGTAGCTAAAAACACTTGGGAAAAGGGTCTTACCTATGCTTATCGCGACCGCCGCAACAAGAAACGCACGTTCCGCGCACTGTGGATTCAACGTATCAACGCTGCCGCTCGTTTGGAAAACATGACCTATTCCACCCTTATGGGTGCATTGCACAAGGCCGGTATCGAAATCAACCGTAAGGTGCTTGCCGACCTGGCTGTTAACAATCCCCAAGCTTTCAAAGCGATTGTAGACAAAGTGAAGTAAACACTTCACGAACGATATGAAAAGAGGGTGTGCCAAAACAGGCACATCCTCTTTTTGTTACTAAGCCCCGACTTTTCTTAAGTCTGGGCTTTGTTTATTCTGCCTTTGCTGTATTTATTGAACCATCCAATAGGAGTTGCCTTTGATAATGATATTCCTTTGAATTGCGAGTAACTTATCATTTTCGCCTTGGTAATCGCAAGCACAACACTCCTCCCATCTACAATTTCTTGGACTTGCACTTGATGATTCAAATCTGTATTTATTGTCGTTTTCAAAACTTGAGTGTGTGTCATAAAATGGAAAGAATGAAAAGGTAAAGACGACTTTCATTGCCAAAAGAAACTAGCAAATTAGTAAATTTTACACCAGTTCGTGATAAATAGCAGTCATTGCGCCAACAACGCAAAGAGGTTAGATGGTGTGAAGATTATTTTAGCCTAACTAGCGATAATACTACTCCGCAACAAGAAATGAAGTTTCTGCTTTCTTGTCTTCCAATCTTTTCTCGTGACTATACAAAAAACTATCTTCTCCGCTTCCCGTTCTAGAAAAAAAACGAGGGGATTTAGCCTCAAAAAGCATGTGTTTTCCTAGCACCCGAATGCCCTTTTTGTTGAAAAGAGGAAGTTACATGCGGTATTTTGCCGCGTTTTGCTTCTCTAGATTATCACGTTCACCCGCTTCCCGATACTGTTTTTTTGTGCATTTTGCATGCGTTTTTCAGCATTTAGCGTGCATTTCCACCCACTTC
>CAJPTO010000108.1 GCA_905373605.1 uncultured Prevotella sp. | reverse complement strand
AGGGCTTTCGCGGTGGGAAAAGCCAAGCTGTCGGCAGGCGTTTGCCTGTCGGTTGTTTGTGCAAAAGCAGATAAAACGAGGGGAAAAGACAGCGCGAAGACGAGTGTTAAGCTCCTGCGCATTTTAGAAAACCAGGCGTACATTGTCTATCCAGATGGTGTTACCTGGCGAACCGATGAAGGCCCCGCCGTTACTTGATGAGAATTGCACGATGAGATGTGTTGGCGTTTCGTCGGCCGCGGCCCATCCCGTTTCTTTAAGCTGCACGCTTTTGCCTTTACTGTTTCGCACATAGTCGGTGGAACGCAACCCCATCAGTCGGTCGTTGTACCCCACGGTGTTGCGAATGTCGCCATAATGCACGCTGTATGTGGCGTTGTTCACCCATCCGTTTGTGCTTTTGCTATATTCCACCACCATAGTTCCCACGCGCAAGGCCGACACATTGCCCTTTGCGTCTTCGGTTCGCTTCTGCAAGATGAGCAAAGCCGTGGCGCAATCGCGCCCGGGGATGGTTTGCGCCTTGCTAAAACCTGTTTGTTTTATGCGATTTGCATCGGCCGAGAGCGTTGTTCGGTAGTCAAAGCGCAGTGCTTTAGGGCGTTTGGTGTAAGGGATGCCCCAGTTAAGCGCCTTCTCGCCGTCTTTTGTTCCGCCGATGGGTTCGCGCACGTCGCCAAGGAACACCGAACCAGCGGCAAGCACGCTGATGTTAATCATTCCCAACACCTTGACGTGCTCGATATGCGTAACAAGTTTGGCGCAAAATCCTGCACCTCGCGCATCGCGATACACCGATTGGTTGGTTTTAACGATGCCCATCACCTTTGCCATGACGTTGGATGTGGCCCAAGGGGAGCGTCCAAGGTTGGTGTAAGGAGTGTTTCCGTTGAGCGTTTTGTTGGGTCCAATCTCGTAAAGCGTCTTGTTATGTCCGCCGATGATGTTGCTTTCAGAGATGTTTCTCGTAACCCAGTGGTCCATGTTGCCGTAAAGAATGGGTTCTTCGTGCTCTTGGGCCATCCCGTTATGCACGAAAAGGAGGGCCATGAAGATAGCCAGAGTTGTTTTATACATTTTGTTTCTTACCGTTTTGTTGTTATCCTGTAAGTTTAAAGCCGCAGGCCAGACTTTCTCTAAGAGGAAGTGAGGGGGTGTGGCTAGCTATAGAGCCTAGATTTCCTAGGATTTCTAGGGCCTCTAAGATTTCTAGGGATACTAGATTTCCTAGGATTTCTAGGGTTCTAGGGCTTCTAGCCATCCTAGATTTCCTAGGATTTCTAGGGTTCTAGGGCTTCTAGATTTCGAGATTTCCTAGTATTTCTAGTTATTCTATCAAGGCTAGGCCGCCTGGCGTTAGCCATTCTTTCACCTTTTCACCCTTTCACCCTTTCACCTTTTCACCCTTTCACCTTTTCACCCTTTCACTATCCACCCACAATTTTCTTAATGTCATTGAGCTTATTGAGGGCTTCCACGGGCGTAAGGTTATTGATGTCGAGGCCTAAAATCTCGTCGCGGATTTGCGAAAGCACAGGGTCGTCGAGCTGAAAGAAGCTCAATTGCATGCCTTCTCTGCTCTCATCAAGGTGCTTAACACTAGGTTTGGACACCGTTCCACCCACTTGCGCGTTGTCTGCTTCCAGCTGTTTGAGCACGGTGTTGGCCCTTTTCACGATGCTTTTCGGCATACCAGCGATGTCTGCCACATGAATACCGAACGAATGTTCGCTGCCACCGCGCTCCAATCGGCGCATGAAGATAACCTTTCCGTTAAGTTCTTTCACACTAACGTTGAAATTCTTGATGCGCTTAAAGTTTTTTTCCATCTCATTCAGCTCGTGATAGTGCGTGGCAAAGAGCGTTCTGGCCCGCGCTTTTGGCTGTTCGTGCAAGTATTCCACGATGGCCCAGGCGATGCTGATGCCGTCGTAAGTAGACGTTCCGCGGCCAAGCTCATCGAAAAGCACCAGCGAACGGGGCGACACATTGTTGAGAATGTTGGATGCTTCGGTCATTTCCACCATGAAAGTAGACTCGCCCTGCGCGATATTGTCGCTTGCTCCAACACGCGTAAATATCTTATCAACCAATCCCACGCGCGCACTTTCGGCCGGAACAAAGCATCCCACCTGCGCCAGAAGCACGATAAGCGCCGTTTGTCTTAGCAAAGCCGACTTACCAGCCATGTTCGGACCGGTGATAATGATAATCTGTTGCCGCTCCGTGTCAAGCTGTATGTCGTTGGGTACGTAGTGTTCGCCGGGCGGAAGCTGCGTTTCGATGACGGGATGTCGGCCTTGTCGGATGTCCAAAGCGTCGCTATCCTCCACCACGGGTCGCACATAGCGGTGGGTTTCGGCCGTCTTTGCGAAGCTCAGCAAGCAATCGAGGCGTGCCACCACGTTGGCATTGATTTGTATTTGTGGGATGAACTCTTGCGTGGACGCTATCAATTCGTTGAACAAGCGTTCCTCCAGGGATTGTATTTTCTCGTCGGCACCCAGAATGCGTTCCTCATATTCCTTCAGTTCTTGCGTGATGTAGCGTTCGGCTTGCGCCAAAGTTTGCTTGCGAACCCACTCTTGCGGCACCTTATCCTTATACGTATTGCGCACCTCCAGATAGTAACCGAAGACGTTGTTGTAGCCAATCTTAAGGCTAGAGATGCCTGTTGCCTCGGCTTCGCGCTGCTGAATGTCAAGGAGAAAGTCGCGTCCGCCGCGCGAAATGTTGCGAAGTTCGTCCAGTTCGGGGCTAAATCCCTCGGCGATGACGTTACCGCGGTTCACCACCAGCGGCGGGTCGGGTTGTATTTCGTGTTCAATGCGGTCGCGCAAGCTTTCGCAAAGGTTCATTTGTTCGCCAATCTGGCGTATCGTTTCGTTGTCGGCTTCCAGGCAAGCAATCTTTAAAGGCTGAATGGCTTGCAGCGCATTCTTGAGCTGAACCATCTCCCTAGGCGACACACGCCCCACAGCAACCTTGGATATGATGCGCTCGAGGTCGCCGATATGGTGCAATTGCTCGTCGAGCAATGCGCGGAAATCGGGATAGCGAAATATGTAATCCACCACGTCGAGCCGCTGTTCGATGGGCTTAACCTCCTTCAGAGGGAACACGAGCCATCGCCTTAGCAGCCTTCCGCCCATCGCCGTGACAGTATTGTCAACGACATTGAGCAGCGAAGCCCCATCATCTTGCATGGGTTGAACAAGCTCGAGCGATCGTATGGTGAACTTATCGAGCCGCACATAGCGGTCTTCTTCGATGAGTGCCAGCGATGTTATGTGTGCGATGTTGGTGTGCTGGGTAATCTCCAAGTATTGCATGATGGCGCCAGCAGCCACCACTCCGCTTTGTACATGTTCCACACCGAAGCCCTTAAGGTTCTTTGTACCGAAGTGTTTCAGCAGCTTTTGCCTTGCCGTTTGCTCGGTAAACACCCAGTCGTCGAGTTCATATACAACATGTTTGTTCCCGAAATATCGTTCGAAGTCTTTTTTGTGTGTTCGTTCGAAAAGCACTTCTTTGGGTGCAAAGCTAGCGAGCAGCTTCTCCACATAATCGAACGAGCCTTGTCCGGTGATGAATTCGCCTGTTGATATGTCGAGGAAAGCCACCCCACAAGCCGTCTTTCCGAAGTGCACGGCCGCCAAGAAGTTGTTTTCTTTATAGTTAAGCACATTGTCGCCCATAGCAATCCCGGGCGTAACCAGTTCGGTTATGCCTCTTTTCACAAGCGTCTTGGTGAGCTTAGGGTCTTCCAGCTGGTCGCAAATTGCCACACGTTTGCCGGCCCTTATCAGCTTTGGCAGGTAGGTGTCTAAGGCATGGTGTGGAAATCCGGCCATTTCCGTGGCATCGGCGTTGCCTTTGTTGTTGCGTTTGGTGAGTGTTATGCCGAGCACTCTGGCCGCTTCCACAGCATCTTCGCTGTATGTTTCGTAGAAATCGCCGCAACGGAAAAGCAATAAGGCATCAGGATGCTTGGCCTTGAAAGAGTAGAATTGCTTCATCATGGGGGTTAACCCCTGATCGTTTTGAGCCATTGTTGGGTTGGGTTTAAATGGTTGGGTTGCTAGGAAGCCTAGAATATCTAGGATTTCTAGGGAGCTAGAGTTTCTAGGAATTCTAGGATACCTAGCTTTTCTAGGGGTTCTAGGGATGCCAGGATGCCTAGAATATCTAGGATTTCTAGGGGCTAGGGCTGCTAGGATGCCTAGAACACCTAGGATTTCTAGGTTCTAGGCGGCCTACGCCTTACTTTTCGGTTGCTACAACCGTGCTACGCAGCCCCTTCATGCCCACCACAAATGCCTTTGCAGAGCCGAATTTCAGGTTCATGTCAATGCGAACAGGCACGTGGTTGGTGTCGTCGGTGACGTAGAAGCGGGCAATCTCCTTCGGTTTGCCGCCGTTTTTGCGTTCGATGTAAGCCAATTCCAGGCAACGATACTTCACGCCGTTGTCGCCTTTCACGGTTGTCTTGCCGTTATATCGCAGTATGGCGGGTATAAAGCCGTCGCCCTCGGCCACGGTGAATGGGATTTCGTTGCCGTGTTTCCATCCTTCGGGGTTGAAAGAGCGCGCACGTAGGAAGATGTTCATCATGTCATACACGCATTCGTCCAGCGTTTTGTTGTCCCACAGGTGGTTGCCGTCGTGGGTAAGGCAATGCTGTTTCACTTGACATTTGTTGTTGGGATAGCTATAAAACACCTCGTCTACGGTGTAACGGCTACCTTCGCGCGCGCCTTTCCTATAATATAGGGGTGCCATGTCTAGCGATGCGTAGCACAACAGCGTGTCGCGAAGCACGAAGAAGTTGTCTACCTTGCTGTTGCCGCGCGTGATAAGACTGCCCCGATAGGCCGGCTTACCGGCATATATGCTTTGAACGATGGACATGGATGCCGTTCCAGCCTTTACCCAAACAAACTTCCAGTTGTAGTAAAGGTTGTAAGTGAGAAACTCTCCCGACTTAAATGCGGTGTTCTTGTACGTGCATTGGGCTTGTGTTTGTGCTGCAAAGAGCAAGGCCAGCAGCACCAATGCCAACTTTATCTGCTTCATCTCATTGTCTTTTTTATGTGGATGCCTGCTGCAAAAGGCTTGCATCCGTGGGTTATTGTGGTTTCTTGGGGGCAAGATTTTCTAGATAGCCTAGGATTTATAGGGATTCTAGGAGGGCTAGGGGCTCTAGATAGCCTAGGATTTATAGGAATTCTAGGGGGCTAGGCATCAATCAACGCCGCGATTACCGCATTTCGGGCGGCAGCGGAATGCCCATTTCCAATGCCCTTTCCCTGTTTCGGCGCTTGATGCTCTTGGCCTTGTCGGGTTTTTGCTTGGTAATCTTACCCGGCTTTTGCTCGTTCAGCTGTTTAGCCGTTGGGTTCCATGAGCGTGTAGCGTCCCAATTAGCCTTACATTCAATCTCTTCGGGGAAGTAATACACCGCTTCGGGTTCTTCTCCGCGATAGAAATCGCCCGTGTCCCAGCGTCCGTTTCCGTTGCGATCCACGAAGAGCCGCAGGTAATACGTGGCCGGTTGCAGGTAGTAGAAGTTGGCCTGACCCGCCACGGCACGCACTTGTTTCACCACTGCATCTTGCGCATTGAGCAGTTGCAGCACGAGATTAGAGTCGGCAAGCGCAGTAATCGACACGGCCAATGTGGCAAACTCCGAGTCGTCTTTCACCTTAAAGCCCTGTTTCATCTTTCCCGACGTGGTGCCATAGATGTCTGTGAAGGCCATTGAGTCGAGTTCTAGGCTGTATTCCACGCCTGGTTTCCACTCTGCTTGCAGCTCCAGCCATCGTCGATGCAAGGTGTTGGTGCCTATTGGTGCAATGCTGTCGCCGTTTTCTCGCACCCTGATACGGAAACGCGCCTCATACCACAGCGTATCGCGCTTACTATAGAGGTGCACCTTAGTCGAGTCGAGCCTTTGCAAGGGTGTTGGCAGCACTATTTGCACATTCTCGTCGGGTGCAAGGCTGTTGTTCACCTTCACTTCCACCTTCAGAGCCTCGGGTCGCATGGTTGTTTCGTAGGGTTCTCCTTTCTTTTTCGCCTTATCTTGCGCCTTTTTCCATTCCTCGACTTTCTTTTGCTTGTCTTTCAAGCGTTTGGCGTATGGCGTTTTCGACAGCACCTCGATGGTATCTGTGTTCATTCGCAGCTGTCCGGTGGTGTCTGTGGCCCAATATTGCATCTGCATGCGCAGCGTGTCTTGGTTAACCAGCATCGAGTCGCGTATCCAATAGGTGATGGTATCCTTTCGTTCTGTGGGCATAACGACGAAAGCCCCCTCGGCATTGTCGAAGTTTAGCCCCCGAAGCCGTGGCAGTTCGGCGTTGCCAGCTGTGAACACCAGCGAGAAACACTCGGGTTGCATGCGTTCGGCCTTAGTAAAGAAGCGATCGGTTTGCACATGTGTGAATGCGCGCAGCATCACATTGTCGGGCAAGAAGTGCGTATAGCTCACTCGCGATATGGAATCGATGCGCAACGAGTCGCGCCAGAGCGTGTCTTGCCTAACGTCTAGTTTCGAAGTAGGCACGATAACCTCGCGGTTGAAAGCCATCTGTTCGCTTTTTTGCGTAAGGTGGTAGTCGCCGTCAACGTCTTGCAAGGCATATATGCGATATTTGCCGGGCGCAACGCCACGTATCACGAAGTGTCCGCGGCCATCAGTCTTGGCCACGCGCAACATGGGCAGCTTCATAAAGGCACTATCGGCGAGATTGGCATACAATCCCACCAGTATTCCCTTGATGGGTTCCAGGTTTTTTGCGTCCAGCACCCATCCACTAACCTCCATCGTGTCGATATGTTCGCCAGTCGCGAAGCTGTAGGTATAGTTTCCCAGTGGGTTTCCTTCGTTGTTGTCGGTGATGGCATCCGAAAAGTCGATGGTATAAGTGGTGTTAGCCTTGAGCGAGTCTTTGAGTACGATGTCGATGCTCTTTCCTCCGGCCTTGATGTCGGGCGTTTCAATCTGCGGTGGCGACACAACCACGTTCTCCGACGCATTGTCAATCTTGATAAACTCGTTAAATCGGATATGCACCCTGCGCGATTGCACGCCCGTTGCCTTTTCTGCCGGCGATGCACCCACCACACGTGGCGGCGTTTCGTCGTACCAACCGCCATCAGGACTGCCCATTCGCGCGCAAGCAGCCATCAGCAAGAGCGTTGCAAGCAACAATACGCCACGCCAAACGTTGCGCCAGCGGCGTTGCAAGCGTGCGGTGATGTGCGCCGAGCGCGTGTTGTTGCTTTCCTTCATATGCTCTTTTTGTATGCTTTTGCTTATCTGGGCGTTCCTTTTTGCGCCATTCACACCTTATATATATATGGGCGGCGTTGCGCAAAGGTAACAATAAAATATGGATTTGGTGCGCCCAGCGTGTTAATATTTGGAATTTGGCGGGCGTTCGCCCTAAAAACGACAGGTGATTTACATGCCAACGAAATGCCTTGCACGGAGAAAGCGGAGGGGCACGTGGGCTTCAACAGAGCTAATTTAGCCCTATCCTGATAAACCCTCTTGAGAACAAAAGGAGGGACACGTAGGTTTCAACTGCGCAAATTTAGTCCCATCCTGACAAATCCTCTTGAGAACAAAAGGAGGGGCACGTGGGCTTCAACAGCACAAATCCACATTCTTCACTGCAGCAACAAGGCATATCACTCCCCGCTCCCCTTGGAGAGGGGCCGGGGGTGAGGCCAGTTGTGGGGCTGTTGTGTGATGTTCTTAGGGCCGAGGTGAGGCCGGTTATTAGTTCATCTCCAGCAATTCCTCAATGTTTTTTCGGCTGTTTCCCAGTCGCGGCACCTTATGTTGTCCGCCCAGTTTGCCCTTGCTTTTCAGCCAATCGTTGAACAATCCCGCCTTGGCCACCACCACTTCGAGCCTTTGCAAGGTGATGTCTTTATGCCTTTTGGCTTCGTAGTCGCTGTTAAGCTGTTGCAAGCGCAAGTCCAGAGCTTGGGCAAAAGCATCAAGATTGTCGGGTTTTCGGGCGAACTCGATGAGCCATTGGTGTCTACATTTGGCCGCTTCGTCCATGAACACGGGCGCGGCAGTATACTCCAGCACCTCTGCACCCGTCTCTTTGCAGGCATAAGCCAATCCCTGCTCGGCGTTGTCCATGATGAGTTCTTCGCCAAAGGCGTTGATGAAATATTTTGTTCGCCCCGTAATCTTAAACTTATAAGGCTGCGTCGAGGTGAACATCACGGTGTCGCCGATGACATAACGCCACAGTCCGCACGAGGTTGTGATAACCATTGCGTAGTTAACTCCCGGCTTAACACCCCAAAGCGGGACGGCCGTTGCCGTGTCTTGCCCGAACTCGTCCATGGGAATGAACTCGTAGAACACGCCATAATCAATCATCAACAGCATGGCTTCGTCCGTCGGGTCATCCTGCAAGCCGAAGAACCCCTCGCTGGCGTTGTAGGTTTCCATGTACCGCATCTGCGGGTTTCCCACCAATTTGCGGTATTGTTCGCGATAAGGGCCAAACGCGATGCCGCCGTGGAAGAACACTTCTAGCGACGGCCACACCTCGGCGAGCGTCTTTTTGCCCGACAATTCCAGCACACGCACCAGCACAGAGAGCATCCACGAGGGCACACCCGATATGTTTGTAACCCGCTTGTGCAGCGTTTGTTGGGCAATGGCTTCGCGCTTAGCCTCAAAGTCGGGCATCAGGGCGACGCTTTTCTTCGGCACGCGCACCAGGTTAGCCAGCGGATTGATGTTCTCGATGAGTATGGCACTGAGGTCGCCCACCAGGCTATGGGCCACATTATAGTTGGGAGCGTGGCTTCCACCCAATATAAGACTGCGGCCATTGAACAACCTGCTCTGTGGATTGTTGCGCAAATACAGTGCCACGGCATCCGTTCCGCCCTTGTAATGCACGTTTCTAAGCCCTTCGGGAGATACAGGTATGAACTTGCTTTTATCGTTAGTGGTGCCCGACGACTTAGCAAACCACCTCACCCTCCCCGGCCAAAGCACGTTTTTTTCACCATGACGCATGCGGTCGATGAGCTCTTTCAGCTCCTCGTAAGTGGCAATGGGCATGCAATTGGCAAACGCTTCGTAGCCATGCACATTGTCCATGCCCCATGTTTTGCCATATTGCGTGCTTCTTCCTCGGCTTATAAGATTGTCCAGCACGTGTTGTTGTATCTCTTCGCTGTTGTGGGCGTATGCCTCAATCTGGGTTTGTCGCCCCTTGAAAGCCCCGCTCACTAAGGATGTAATGCTCATTATCAGTTTGTTTGAAAAGGCAAAATTACGTCAAAATCATGAAATAACGCCATTTTTGGCCAAGAAATGGAGATTATGGCAAGGCAAAGATGGTGAATACAGCAACAAGCGTGCAGGTAATGGGGGGGAGGATTTCTTTCCAATTTTGAAAGAATTGGAAAGAATTGGAACGTTTTCCTCAATCCAAAAGCCTTGTTAACTTGTCAACTAATAAAAGAACGTTTTCGTTAAGGCTGGTTCTAAAAAGACAGCAAAGAGCTAAATAATAAAAAGGAAATGAACTCTTGCGTGGAATT
>CAJPTO010000107.1 GCA_905373605.1 uncultured Prevotella sp. | reverse complement strand
GGCATGCATTCTTCGTCCGTATTGATATACCGTTATGCCTTCGGTTGCCTCGCCATGCTGGGCATGCTGATGTTTCATCGCACGCGTATGTGGCTAGCTTTCGGCGACTTTTTGCGCATTTTGTTGCTTTCGTCGATGTATGCCGTGTCGTCCATCGCCCTCATCGAGGGCTACAACTACATGGCCAGCGGCATCGCCACCACCTTGCTCTTCTCTTATCCCGTGTGGACGCTGCTACTTTCGGTGGTGTTTCTCAAAGAGCGGCTGTCGCTTGTTACCCTCTTGGCCATCTTCATTGCCATTGCCGGGGTGTTCTTTCTCTCGGGCATACTCGATGGCGGCGGCAGCATCAAGGGGCTAACGGGCATGTTCCTCGTTCTGCTTTCGGGTTTTCTCTATGCCGTCTACATGGTTATCTTCCCCCGAATGCGCATCCGCGAGATGCCCTCGCTCAAGCTAACGTTCTTCATTTTCTTCTTCGCGATGCTCATTCTCACGCTCTATGCCAGTTTTACGCGCGGCCGCATCGACCCCATAGAAAGCAGTAGCCAGCTCATCAACCTCTTCTTCTTGGGACTTTTGCCCACAGCCGTGAGCAACATCACACTCATCATGTCGCTTAAGCAGATAAGCAGCACGATGGCTGCCGTGCTTGGTGCTTTCGAACCCATGACGGCGATGTGCGTTGGCATCCTCATTTTCGGCGAACCTTTCACCATTCCCATCGTCATTGGCTTCGTTCTCATCATCGCTTCGGTGTTTATTCTGGTGTTGAGCAAGAGAAAGGGGTGAGGGAAGAAGGAGTAAAGGAGAGAGAAGTAAGTAGCAAGGGAGTAAAGGAGTAGGTAGTAAGGGGCATGTAGAAAGGAGATTGCAGGAAGAAATAAGGTGCTAATGGCGCACAATGCCCGTAGTGGCACAGCAAAGCAATGTGCAATAAACCAACAAAAGTGGGCTTTTGTACTAAATTACTGAAAAAACAACCGCGCTTACACCTTATATATAAGGCAAAAACGTTAACTTTGCAATACGAATGCGCAGTGCGCAGACAACGTTTGGGTAAAATGCAAAATGCCAAACGCAGGCTAACAAGTAGAAAAGTAAATGTATTCACATAACCATCCCATAAAATAAGGAAACAACGATGATTCTTTTTTTCAAGACGCAGAAAGAAACGGTGATTGCCACAGCGGTGAACCACCAACTGAACGACGACGAAACGGCCAAGCTTGCATGGCTGTATGGCGACGCAACGCTGATGCCTACACAAGAGCTGGAAGGCTTTTACGTGGGGCCGCGACGCGAAATGGTGACACCCTGGAGCACAAATGCCGTTGAGATTACACAAAACATGAATTTCAACGGCATTTCGCGTATTGAGGAATTCTTCCCCGTTGCCAGCCGTAACGCCGACTACGACCCCATGCTGCAACGCATGTACGAGGGTATTGGACAAGAAGTGTTCAGCGTTGACAGGCAACCCGAACCTGTAAAGCACGTGGACAACCTGGAAGAATATAACGAAAAGGAGGGATTGGCACTCTCTGCCGATGAGATTGCTTACCTGCACGACATCGAAAAGCAACTGAACCGACCGCTAACCGACTCGGAAATATTCGGCTTCGCACAGATTAACTCGGAGCATTGCCGGCACAAAATCTTCGGTGGAACGTTTGTTATCGACGGCGAAGAGAAAGAATCATCGCTCTTCGCCATGATTAAGCGCACCACAGCCGAGAACCCTGGCACCATTCTTTCGGCTTATAAAGACAATGTTGCCTTTGCACAAGGCCCTGTGGTGGAGCAGTTCGCACCCAAAGACCAGTCGAAAGCCGACTATTTCGAGGTGAAAGACATCGAGAGTGTTATCTCGCTGAAGGCCGAAACGCATAACTTCCCCACCACCGTTGAGCCTTTTAACGGAGCAGCAACGGGCACGGGAGGCGAAATTCGCGACCGTATGGGCGGCGGAGTTGGCTCGTGGCCCATCGCCGGAACGGCCGTTTACATGACCGCTTACCCACGTTTCGACGGCGGCCGCGAATGGGAAAGGCTGCTACCCGTGAGAGAATGGCTCTACCAGTCGCCCGAACAAATACTCATCAAGGCCTCAAACGGTGCTTCGGACTTCGGAAATAAGTTCGGACAACCGCTCATTGCCGGTTCTGTTCTTACCTTCGAGCATCAGGAAAAAGCCGAAAACGAAGCTGCCAACGAGCCTTTCTACGCCTACGACAAGGTTATCATGCTGGCAGGAGGCGTGGGTTATGGCACAAAACGCGACTGCCTGAAAGGCGAACCGCAAAAAGGGAACAAGGTTGTTGTGGTTGGCGGCGACAATTATCGCATCGGATTGGGAGGCGGTTCGGTGTCGTCGGTAGACACCGGACGCTATTCTAACGGCATCGAGCTTAACGCCATACAGCGCGCTAACCCCGAAATGCAGAAGCGCGCCTACAACCTTGTGCGCGCATTGGTGGAAGGTGACGACAATCCCGTGGTGTCAATACACGACCACGGCTCGGCAGGACACCTCAATTGCCTTAGCGAACTGGTGGAAGAATGCGGCGGAGAGATTAACATGGATCAGCTGCCCATCGGCGACAAGACGCTTTCGGCAAAGGAGATTATCGCCAACGAAAGCCAAGAACGCATGGGATTGCTCATCGACGAACAACATATCGAACGCGTAAGGGCCATTGCCGAACGCGAAAGAGCACCGCTTTATGTGGTGGGAGAAACAACTGGCGATGCGCATTTCGACTTCAAACAGGCCGATGGCACCAAGCCTTTCGACCTTGATGTGGCGCAGATGTTCGGCCATTCGCCCAAAACGGTGATGGTGGACAGCACCGTTGAGCACCACTATGAGAATGTGAACTACCAGCCAATTGGCAATGAATCCGACTCGAACAAGCAGGGCGAAGAGATGCTTACGGCGCACATCGAGCGCGTTTTGCAACTCGAAGCCGTGGCTTGTAAGGATTGGCTCACCAATAAGGCCGACCGTTCGGTGACGGGAAAGGTGGCCAGACAACAGACTCAAGGCGAAATTCAGCTGCCATTGAGCGACTGCGGCGTGGTGGCTCTCGACTATCGTGGCCGCGCTGGCATAGCAACTGCCATTGGACATGCACCTCAAGCGGCACTCGCTTCGGCCGAACGAGGGTCGGTGTTGGCCGTAAGCGAGTCGCTGACAAACCTTGTTTGGGCACCACTGACCCACGGATTGGGCGGCGTTAGCCTTTCGGCAAACTGGATGTGGCCGTGTCGGTCGCAAGAAGGAGAAGATGCTCGCCTCTATAATGCCGTTGAAGCGTTGAGCGACTTCTGCTGTTCGCTGGGCATTAACGTGCCAACGGGCAAGGATTCGCTGTCGATGACACAACAATATTCCAACAAACAAAAGGTTATTGCGCCGGGAACGGTTATCGTTAGCAGCGGTGCAGAGGTGTCGGATGTGCGCAAGGTGGTGTCGCCTGTGCTGGTTAACGACAAGAATTCTTCGCTTTACTACATCGATTTCTCGTTCGACGAGCAACGTTTAGGCGGAAGTGCTTTCGCACAAAGCCTGGGTTATGTGGGCGATGACGTGCCAACGGTGACCAATCCCGAGTATTTTGCCGACTGCTTCAACGCCATCCAAGAGCTTATCAAGCGCGGATGGATAATGTCTGGCCACGACATCTCGGCCGGCGGACTGATAACTACGCTGCTCGAAATGACATTTGCCAACCGAAAAGGGGGCATGCACCTCAACTTGCACGACCTTGCAGGCGACGATGTGGTGAAAAACCTCTTCGCAGAGAACCCCGGAGTGGTGATACAAGTTAGTGATGACCATCGTAACGACCTGCGCACGTATCTCGAAGACGAGGGAATAGGCTTCACAAAGATTGGCTATTCGGTGCCTGGCAGCCGCACGCTGGTGGTGAAAAAAGGCGAAAACGAATTTGTTTTCGACATCGACTCGCTGCGCGAAACGTGGTATCGCACTTCTTATCGCCTAGATACGATGCAGAGCCACAACGGAATGGCCAAGAAAAGATGGCTCAACTATAAGAAACAGCCCATCGAACTGAAGTTCAACGATGCCTTTACAGGTAAGCTAAGCCAGTATGGCATCAGTGCCGACCGCCGCAAGCCATCGGGCATTAAGGCGGCAATTATCCGCGAGAAAGGCACAAACGGCGAGCGCGAAATGGCTTATGCCCTCTATCTTGCTGGCTTTGACGTGAAGGATGTGGCCATGACCGACCTCATTTCGGGGCGCGAAACGCTCGAAGAACTCAACCTCATTGTGTTCTGCGGCGGCTTTTCCAACTCGGATGTGCTGGGTTCGGCAAAGGGCTGGGCTGGTGCTTTCCTCTACAACCCTAAGGCAAAAGAGGCTCTCGACAGGTTCTATGCACGCCCCGACACGCTCACGCTAGGCATATGTAATGGTTGTCAGCTCATGGCAGAGCTCAATCTCATCAATCCCGAACACGAACACCGCGCTCATCTCACGCACAACACGTCGCGTAAGTTCGAAAGCTCGTTCGTGGGGCTCACCATTCCGCAGAACAACAGTGTGATGTTTGGGTCGCTTAGCGGCAGTAAGCTCGGCATTTGGGTGGCTCACGGCGAAGGAAGGTTCTATCTTCCCGAGGCTGAAGATAAATATAACGTCATCGCCAAATACAATTACGCCGAGTATCCTGGCAATCCCAACGGCTCCGACTATAATGTAGCGGGCATTTGCTCGGCCGATGGCCGCCATTTGGCCATGATGCCGCACTTGGAACGTTCCATCTTCCCTTGGCAAAACGCTTTCTATCCGCGCAAACGTCAAACAGACGAGGTAACTCCGTGGATTGAAGCGTTCGTGAATGCAAGGAAATGGGTGGAAGAAAAGTTGAAATAGAGGTGTTAAGGTGTTAAGGTGTTATAAGGAGTTAAGCCAAATGCTTAGTTGCCACGTAGCAAAAGCATTGCCAACTCGTAAACTTGTAAACTCGTAAACTCGTAATTTATCAATAGAACCAACAAGGCATATCACCCCCCTCTCCTCTTGGAGAGGGGTTGGGGGTGAGGCTTAGTAAGTTGAAATGACAAGGCATATCACTCCCCTCTCCCCTTGGAGAGGGGCTGGGGGTGAGGCATCACCAACTCAAACGCAAATAACATGTCGATATATTGGAACAGTTTTCGCACATTCTTTAAGATAGGGATGTTCACTTTGGGTGGTGGGTACGCCATGATACCCATCATTGAGGCCGAAGTGGTGGACAAGAACAAGTGGATTGAGAAAGAAGAGTTTCTCGATCTCATTGCCATTGCGCAGAGTTGCCCTGGTGTTTTCGCGGTCAACATCAGCATCTTCATCGGTTACAAGATGCGGAAGCTACGTGGTGCGCTGTGCACATGCATCGGCACAGCCTTGCCTTCATCCCTCATCATCCTGCTCATCGCCATGTTTTTCCATCAGTTTCAAGACAACAGCATCGTGGCAGCCGCCTTCCGAGGCATACGTCCAGCCGTGGTAGCCCTCATTGCCGCGCCCACATTCAACCTCGCAAAGAGTGCCAACATCACGCTAAGCACCCTTTGGATACCCGTTGTCTGTGCCCTACTCATCTGGGCAATGGGTGTAAACCCCA
Source organism: uncultured Prevotella sp. (assembly GCA_905373605.1). Classification (GTDB taxonomy): domain Bacteria; phylum Bacteroidota; class Bacteroidia; order Bacteroidales; family Bacteroidaceae; genus Prevotella. The sequence continues at coordinate 3,954 of CAJPTO010000107.1, read as the reverse complement.
TCTACATCATCATCGGTGCAGGCCTTTGCGGCTGGCTCTACGGCCTGTTCATCAAGCCCACAGAGAGTTCGCACAACGAGAATTAGAGCCTTGTGGCAGCGCGCTGCCCACCATAACAACGCTTTTGCTCACGCCCAAGGGGCATCAAGCAAAAATAACCTCTCAGCATCCCCACCCTTTCCAGGGTTGTCTGAAGACATTCGCTCAACAAAAAAACCACATGCCGTGGGTATTCAGGTAACAACAAAAACGACATCGCATGATATTCCTAGAGCTTTTCTACACGTTTTTCATCATCGGACTGTTTGGTTTCGGTGGTGGTTATGGCATGTTGTCGCTCATACAAACCGAGACGGTGATACATCACCATTGGCTTTCGTCGGCCGAATTTACCAACATCGTTGCCATTTCGCAGATGACTCCCGGCCCCATCGGCATCAATGCGGCCACTTATTGCGGCTACACGGCCACCCACAACGCAGGTTTCAACACGTGGATGGCCATGCTTGGCAGTGCCACAGCCACCTTTGCGCTGGTGCTTCCCTCGCTCATATTGATGATACTCATCAGTAAAATGTTCATGAAATACATGAACACGGCCGTTGTTCAAAACATCTTCTCCGGTCTTCGTCCTGCCGTTGTGGGCATGCTTGCGGCTGCAGCACTGCTTTTGATGACGGAAGAGAACTTCAGTTCGCCCTTTACCAACCCTTGGCAGTTTGGAATAAGCCTCTTTCTTTTTGCTGCAACATTTGTAGGCACTCGGTATTTAAAAATCAATCCCATACGCATGATTGGCTATGCAGCCGTGGCAGGATTGCTATTGCTTTATTGAAATGAGGATAAAGCCTCACCACCCACCCCATCGCCAATGGGAAAGGGGAAAAAGGCCTCACCCCCAACCCCTCTCCAAAGGGAGAGGGGAGTAATATGCCTTGCGAAATCTGTGGGCAAATGCATTAATTACCCATCCATATCATTATGTTCCTTATGTTCTTCTGTCAAAAGACAACCTGTTCTTCTGTCAAAAACACAAAGAAAGGCGCACAAACCATCATGTCCGAGGCTATATCCCCGAACACAACTTCCCCAAAGCATAGCCGCATACATTGCCTATGCCCATGGTAAAATCAGCGTCGCGGCGGGCTATGCCTTTGCTATTCGCCCTCCGTCACTTCGTTATCGGCTTCAACACCCTTTTTCTCGCGAACATATTTAATCGACTTCACGGCCAAGATGATGCCCACGATTGCCATCAATGGCATGATGGTGAGCTGAACGGGGTTGAAACTGTCGAGCCATTCCAGCATATGCAGCAGGCAGAATAATGCAAACAGACAGCCCAACACGGCATGTAGCACGCGCCAAGCCTTATGTTTGCCCCACAAAGCAAGGAAAATGCCAAGCACAGGCAGCGTGTAACTGATGCCCATCATCATGGCAATGAGGCCACAAGCCCCTTTACCATCGGGCATTGCAACAATGCTCTGTCCCCAAAAGGCAGGCATAACGTCGGCCAAAGTGTGGGCCAGAAAACCTGTTATGATTAACGCCCACATCACTACTAATTCAATTTCTCTTCTCATAGTTACATATTGTTAGTTGACAAGTTGACGAGTTCACAAGGTCACGAGTAAACGAGTTGACTAGTTAACAAGTTAACGAGTTCACAAGTTAACAAAGTAACGAGTTCACAAGTTAACAAGTTGACGAGCTCACAAGTTCACAAGTTGACCAGTTAACAAGGCAACGAGTTGACGAGTTACAAGTCAACGAGTATACTAGAGGTGGAAAAGTGTTGCAAACATTTGCTCACCTCCGCCTCAACATCGTTTTGTCAACGCCAAAATTACGCATATTCTTTTGTTTTTACAATACCTACTAACGATGATTTTACATTATTGCCATTCAATTCGCATCACTTACAAATGCAAATGGGCGAAACAAAACACGCTGAAGCCAATTATGTACCTTATGTTCTTCTGTCAAAAGAACATGTATTTCTGTCAAAAGCACAAAAAGGGGCTCGAAACACATTCGAGCCCCAATCCAAATAACCAATAATATCTTCATATTTTTATCAAACATGCAACAGTTTGGGCAGCCGCATCCATCTGCGAACATCACTTTACGCCCTATGGCATGGCCAAAAAATTACCTTCAAGGTCCACATTCACCTGTGCATCAGTCACTCGGGTGAGCACCAAGCCCTGCTTACCGCTAGCCACAACCATGAAAGGCACCATCACACCGCCCACATTGCGGTAGTCTTCGAACCTTATCACGCCCAAGGTCGATGCCGTTTGCCTTATCAAAGCGTCCTTACGCGACACGCAAACCATCATTTTGTTGCCCCCTTTGTAAGTGGTTTCCAACTCATAGCAGGGTTCTCCGTCCAAATCTTTCTCGCCAACGAGCCTCAACGATGCCACTTCTGTCGTCTTTTTATTCACATAATAGTCGAACAGCGGCCCAAGGAACTTCGAACCAATGATGTACGCCTCAACCATGCCAGCCGGCATAGGCTCCGTTTGCGGGCTAGGAGCCGAGCAGAACGTCCATCCCTTGTCTTTATATGCACACACCATCATCGTACCGAGGGGCGTTTTGGCACGCTGGTAATAAGCCACACCGGGCACCAGCAGTGTTGTCACGGGCGTTTCGCCCCCCTGTGTCACCACAACCTGTTGCAATTGCAGCGACTTGACCTTGGCTGCGGCTGTCAATCCGCCTAGTTGGCGAACGTTTTGCGAACAAATCTCGTCTACGGTTTGTCCGAAAACGCCTAACGCAACCAAAGTCAACGATAGCATTACTGTACCTACTCTTTTCGTAAAACTCTTCATAAGCCTAATACTCTCTCTTATTCTATTTGTCTAACTATCTTCCTCGAAACTGATTTTCTACACATACATAGTAAGCCGCCAAACGCCTTCACAGGTTCATTTCATGCGGGAGGCATTCGGCGGCTGTTATCATCCTAAATACCTCTGATGCAAAGTTAGGGCTAAAATAGGCACCTACAAAGCACGAGGTGATAAAATAGATTAAGGCTAAATGAAAAAAAATAAAAGGCAGATGCCGCGTTAACATAAAAATACGCGATTTACACACATCGGGGTGTGCGTTAACAGTGGCTGCAACACGGCGTTTTAGGCAAAAGCAGACAAACAGACAAATAAAATCCGCCAAAAAGGAATAGAAAAACGCGACACGCCAATGTTAAAATGTTTATAAGAAAGAGAAAATGTCTGTTGGGCGAAAAAGATGAAACACAACTCCAAAACGTAAAGAAATCAGTAAACACCGAAGTATCGGGGCTAAATTGCATGTAGCCATGAAAGCTTTTCCGACCCAAAGAATTAAGAATTAAACACAAGATTTTCATTCAAGGCAAGAGACCTAATGAAACATCGCTACACCATGTAACACAAAACGCATAGTTTTTCATCGTTTCAACTTACAAACCAACACTAACAACGCCTCTTTTCCTTGCGTTTATCACACCCAACGTTTCTTACAAGCAAATCAAAACTTGGCGCGCCTTTAAAGGAAACAAGACCCAAGCGCAAGCTATCAGCCCTTACAATGCGATGTCCGCCAAACTACGAACCACCCCATACAACAACCAATAGACAACAGACATCAAACAACAAGCAAGCCATGATGCATTACATAATCGCAAGTTCGGCACAAGAACCAGTAGCTACGCCTACTACCGCCAAGCCATAGTCTTGTCATTTAGCACCATTCTCCCCTTTAGTCAATGTGTATGCCACGTTAAGTGGTGCTTGTTCCTTGCGCTATGTGGTTCACATCATGGGTGTCTGGCATAAGGCAGACACGTGTACGGCATAAGGCGGACACGTGTACGGCATATGCCAGACACGTGTACAGCATATGCCGTACACCCTTTTTGAACGTTACATACGATGACGTGGGGTGGAACTGAAC
>CAJPTO010000106.1 GCA_905373605.1 uncultured Prevotella sp. | reverse complement strand
ATATATAACAATAATGAAACAACTAAAAGACATCATGCCGTGGGAGGAACGTCCCACCAATTGCGCCGACGTAATGTGGCGTTATTCTAAAAATCCCGTCATCGGACGCTATCACATCCCCACCTCCAACAGCATTTTCAATAGTGCCGTTGTGCCTTTCGAAGACGGGTTTGCCGGCGTTTTCCGCTGCGACAACAAAGCTGTGCAGATGAATATCTTCGCTGGATTTAGCAAGGATGGCATCAACTGGGACATCAACCACGAGCCTATCGTGTTCGAAGCGGGCAACACAGAGATGATTGAATCCGAATATAAGTACGACCCACGCGTGACATGGATAGACGACCGCTATTGGATTACCTGGTGCAACGGCTATCATGGCCCAACGATTGGCATCGCCTACACCTTCGACTTCAAGCGTTTCTACCAATGCGAGAATGCTTTTTTGCCCTTCAACCGCAACGGTGTGCTCTTCCCACAGAAGATAAATGGCAAGTTCGCCATGCTTTCTCGTCCCAGTGATAACGGACATACGCCTTTCGGCGACATCTATTTAAGCTACAGTCCCGACATGAAATACTGGGGCGAACATCGCTGTGTGATGAAGGTAACGCCGTTCCCAGAGAGCGCATGGCAATGCACGAAGATTGGTGCAGGCTCTGTTCCGTTCCTCACAGACGAGGGATGGCTGATGTTTTACCACGGAGTAATAACCACGTGCAATGGTTTCCGCTACTCGATGGGTGCTGTTTTGCTGGATAAAGACAATCCTGAACGGGTGCTTTATCGCACGCGTCCCTACCTGCTTGCGCCTGCTGCTCCCTACGAATTGCAAGGCGATGTGCCCAATGTGGTGTTCCCTTGCGCGGCTTTGAGCGACGGCGAACGTGTGGCCGTATATTATGGAGCGGCCGATACCGTGGTGGGTATGGCTTTCGGGTACGTAAAAGAGATTATCGAATTTGTGAAAAACAATTCGATTGTATAGGAGAGGAGTAAGGAGAAAAGTAGTAAAGGAGTGAGGAGTAAGTAGTAAAGGAGTGAGGAGTAAGTGGTAAAGGAGTGAGGAGTAAGTAGTAAAGGAGTAAGGAGTAAGTAGTAAAGGAGTGAGGAGTAAGTGGTAAAGGAGTGAGGAGTAAGTAGTAAAGGATTAAGGAGTAAGTGGTAAAGGAGTGAGGAGTAAGTAGTAAAGCCATATGTATTGTGGCAGAGTTGCCAATGATATTGAGAACTCATAAACTAAAAAACTCACCAACTCACCAACTAAAGAACTCAAAAACTCACCAATTCACCAGCTCATAAACTCAATATACTCACCAACTCACCAACTAAGTAAACTCAATAACTCACCAACTAAATAACTCATAAGCTCACCCTCTCACCAGCTTATAAACTAAAAAACTCAATAACTTAAATAGCAATGAAACATTTTATCTTAGCTGCGGCATTAAGTTTCTCGATGCTTAGTGCCCATGCAGCCGATGCCAACTACAATGTTGTGCCGCTGCCAAAGAGTGTTGTGGCAGCTAAGGGCAAGCCCTTCAACCTCAACAACGCAACAACCATCGTGTACGAAGGCACCAATCCCGAGATGAAACGCAACGCGCGCTTCCTCTCAGAATACATTACAGAGGCCACTGGCATACGCACCAGCATGCTAGACCTGCGCGACAAGAAGGCTCAAGCCATTGTTTTGGTTCTCGACCCAAAGGTGAAGGGGGCCGAAGCCTATCGGCTTAGCGTGAACAACAAGCAAGTAACCATCGCCGCTAGCACACCTGCAGGCGTGTTCTATGGCATTCAAACGCTGCGCAAGTCGTTGCCCGTGCAAACCAATGGCGCGGCAATCAACCTGCCAGCCGTCACCATCAACGATGCTCCTCGCTTCGCTTATCGCGGCATGATGCTCGATTGCGCACGCCATTTCTTCCCACTTAGCTTCGTGAAAAGGTTCATCGACATCCTGGCTTTGCACAACATGAACGTGTTTCACTGGCACCTCACCGAGGACCAAGGCTGGCGTTTGGAGATAAAGAGCCACCCAGAGCTCACCGCTAAGTCGTCGATGCGCTCGGGAACAGTTATCGGACACAACTCAACTGTTGACGATAGCATCCCTCATGGCGGCTTCTACACACAGCAAGAGGCACGCGAAATTGTGGAATATGCACGCCAACGCAACATCACCGTTATCCCCGAGATTGACATGCCCGGCCACATGTTGGCCGCTTTGGCCGCTTATCCCGAACTGGGTTGCACAGGCGGACCCTACGAAGTGGGACATCGATGGGGCGTTTACAAGGATGTGTTGTGCCTTGGAAAGGAAAGTACCTATAAGTTTGTGCAGGATGTTATCGACGAAGTGGTGGACATCTTCCCCGCAAAATACTTCCATATCGGTGGCGACGAAACGCCTACGGTGATGTGGCAGCAATGTCCTAAGTGCCTACAAAAGGCTAAAGACGAGAACACAAACATTCAACACTTGCAACAATACTTCACCAACCGCATCGAGAAGTATCTTAATGGCAAGGGTAAGAGCATCATCGGATGGGACGAAATCTTGGAAGGCAAAATCAATCCCAGTGCAACCATCATGAGTTGGCGCGGCGTTGCTCCTGGCATCAAGGCCGCCGTGCAGGGACACAACGTGATAATGTCGCCCAACTCGCACCTCTATTTCGACCACTACCAGACCGATAAAAAAGACCACGAGCCGCAAGCAATCGGTGGATGTTCGCCCGTTGACAGAGTGTATTCTTACGAACCACTGCCCGACACGCTCTCCGCAGACGTTCAAAACCGCATCTTGGGTGTGCAAGCCAACCTTTGGACCGAGTATGTTCCTTACACCACGCAGGCCGAATACATGGTTCTGCCCCGCATGGCAGCGTTGGCCGAGGTGCAATGGTCGCCCCGTGACAAGAGAGATTTCGATGCCTTCAGCAAGCGCGCACTGCGCCTTAGCGACCTGTACGACCGCTACGGCTACCAGTATGCACGCCATTTGTGGAAAGAAAAGGCCATACCCACCTCAGCTCTTTGGTAAAAACAAAACGTTGGCAACCGCTTCGCCGCACTTCCTTTATCAGGAATGCGGCGATGGGGCTGCCAAATTTATACTGGAAAAGTGCTGATTGGGGAACGAATAACCGTTAAACGATGTGCATGTTGGAAGCTTGTCGCGCCAGTACAAGGTGCTTGTAGCCTCAATACAAGCGTCTTGTAGTGCTAGTACAAGGTGCTTGTAGTGCCAATACAAGACGCTTGTAGTGCCAGTACAAGATGCTTTGTAGCCACATAGTATGGGTTGATAGCCCATTTGTTTTTGGTTATTGCTCCCCAATCACTCCTCTTATTTTATATATGGTGTACCCATTCACGTCCTAAAAAAACGGCATCACATGCACAAAACATTTCTAGTCTTGCTGCTCATTGCGGCTTCGTTCTGCCCTAAGTTGGCGAAGGCGCAAAACGTTATTCCGCAACCTCGCGAGATAAACATGGGCAAAGGCTTCTTCACCATCACGCCCAGCACGCCCGTTGAAATGAATTTCGAGGGCAACGAGGCGCGCCTGTTTAAAGATTACATCGGCCAAACCTTGGGCTTAAAGGTGTTTAAGGGAGCGAAAATAAGCAAAACACCTGCCATGCGACTTAATTGGATGCGCGTGAAACAGCTGCCTGGCAACCCCAGGACATCGGCCGAGGCCTACCAATTGGACGTTACGCCCAAGCGGATTACCATCACCGCACACACCACAAACGGGCTTTTCTATGGCCTGCAAACGCTTCACCAGCTCACCACCGAGGGCAACAAGGTGGCCTGCGCCAAGGTTAACGATGCGCCACGCTTCCCTTATCGTGGCATGATGCTCGACTGTTCGCGCCATTTCTTCACGCCGCAATTCATCAAAAAACAACTTGATGCAATGGCCTATTTCAAGCTCAACCGCTTTCATTGGCACCTTACAGACGGTGGGGGATGGCGTTTGGAGGTGAAGAAATATCCCAAATTGATTGAGGAAACGGCCTACAGGACACAGAGCGACTGGACAAAATGGTGGCGAGAAAACGACCGCCGGCATTGCCTTGCCAACGACTCGGGGGCGTATGGCGGATATTATACGCAAGAACAAGTGCGCGACATCGTGCAGTATGCCGCAAAAAGGCACGTCACCATCATCCCCGAAATAGAGATGCCGGGGCATAGTAACGAGGTGTTTGTGGCTTACCCCAACCTCACTTGCTCGGGAAAAGCCTACACTGGCTCCGACTTCTGCCCTGGAAACGATAGCGTGTTCACCTTCCTCGAGAATGTTCTCACCGAGGTGATGCAGCTCTTCCCATCGCAATACATCCACATCGGGGGCGACGAAGCTTCGCAAGAGCTGTGGAAAACATGCCCCAAATGCCAGAAACGCATGCAAGACGAGGGATTGAAAGATACGCATGAGTTGCAGGCTTACTTTGTGATGCGCATCGAAAAGTTCCTTAATGCCCACGGTAGGAAGCTGCTTGGGTGGGACGAAATCATGCAGGGCAGGCTCGCACCCAACGCTGCCGTGATGTCGTGGACGGGCGAAGAGGCGGGCTTGAAGGCCGCTAAGGCTGGGCATCATGTGGTGATGACACCCGGTGCATACTGCTATCTCGACATGTATCAGGATGTGCCATTCTCGCAACCCAAGGCAATGGGTGGGTTTGTTCCCCTTGAAAAGGTGTACGCTTACGAACCAATAGCAAACAAGGAGGCCGCCGACACGCTTGAAAGATATGTTGACGGCGTGCAAGGAAACCTCTGGACCGAGGAAGTGCCTACGCCCGAACATGCAGAATACATGCTCTATCCACGGCTCTTTGCCATTGCCGAGGTGGGATGGACGCGAAACAAGCCGTCTTATGACAACTTCCGCAACCGCGCATTGCTGGCTGTCGACCGGCTGAAGTCATGGGGATACCATCCCTTTGACCTCAAAAGTGAGCATGGACCACGTCAGGAATCGCTTTCGCCCGTACAGCATTTGGCTCTTGGAAAGCCCGTTGTTTACCGCTCACGTTACGAAGAGAAGTATCGCGGGGCAGGAGATGGCACCCTCACCGATGGCCTTCGTGGCAACTGGGTGTTTAAAGGCGAACGATGGCAGGGCTTCATTGGCGGCGAATATATGGACGTTGTGGTGGACCTTGGCGCAGAAACAGACATCAAGGAAGTGTCGGCCGACTTCATGCAATCGCTTGGAGTGGACATCGTTTTCCCTGATAGCGTAGAGCTTTTACTCTCTTCCGACGGACAGAACTTCACCTCCTTGCAACGCCACGACATGCCGCAACGCGACAAACGCGAATATTTCATCCAGCCTTTCACATGGAAAGGTTCGGCCAAAGCACGCTATGTGAGGCTTCATGCCAAGCAAGGGGCAGCCGGCGGATGGGTGTTTTGCGATGAAATAAAGGTGTGGTAGATTTAATAGTTGGCAAGTTAACCAGTTGACGAGTTGACAAGTTAACCACTATTTAAGGTTGTTAGTGGCTCTGCAACAATGCATTTGGTTTAACTCAATTATCAGTTAACAAGTTTACCAGTTGACAAGTTAACCACTATTTAAGGTTGTTAGTGGCTCTGCAACAATGCATTTGGTTTAACTCCTTAACTCCATAACTCCTTAACTCCATATAATAAAACTCAAACAACAAATTATGCGACTATTTTTCATTGCCTTTTTTTCGGCTCTCGCCCTTGCATTGCAAGCTCGCGACACGCTTTTTGTGCAACAGCCACAATATCCCATACTCATCGAACGCCAAGACAACATCCTCCTCTTGATGCGTATCGATGCCAAAGAAACGGGTGCGCTCAATGCCATTACGCTGGGCTTGGGCAACACGCCACGCGAACAAATTAAGCGTTTGAAACTATATTACGGCGGAACAGAAGCGCGACAAGACTATGGCAAGCGCAGGATGATGCCCGTAGAGTACATAACCAACTTCACTCCGGGGCGAACAATGGCTGCCATCCCGTCTTATTCGGTGAAGCAAGACGAGCTTGTGCCTACGCAATCCACCGTTACCCTGCACAGCAAACAAAAGCTTTTCCCCGGTTACAACTTCTTCTGGGTGAGCATCGAGATGCAACCCACGGCCCCGCTGCAAACCACTTTCAGCATCTCTTTGCGCGAAGCATTGGGCGACAACAAACCCTTAACCATCGAAAACGTGGGCAAGCCTGCGCCCGTTCGCCGTTTGGGCATCGGTGTTAGGCACGCTGGCGACGACGGTGTGTCGGCTTATCGCATCCCCGGACTTGTAACTACCAACAGCGGAACGCTGCTCGGCGTGTACGATGTGCGCCACAACAGCAGCGTAGACCTGCAAGAATATGTTGATGTAGGTCTTAGCCGAAGCACAGATGGCGGCCGTTCGTGGGAACCAATGCGACTCCCGATGGCCTTTGGAGAGGCTGGCGGACTGCCTAAAGCTCAAAACGGCGTGGGCGACCCCAGCATTCTGGTAGACTCAAAGACAGGAACAATATGGATTGTGGCCGCGTGGACGCACGGCATGGGCAACGAAAGGGCATGGTGGAGCTCCCAACCGGGCATGGACTATAACCACACGGCGCAGCTTGTTTCGGTGAAAAGCGACGACGACGGCCGCACATGGTCGGAGCCAATAAACATCACTTCGCAGGTGAAACAGCCCGAATGGTATTTCCTTCTCCAAGGTCCGGGTCGCGGCATCACCATGACAGACGGCACTTTGGTGTTCCCCATCCAGTTTATCAAGGCCAATCGCGAACCCTCGGCAGGCATCATGTACAGCAAAGACCGCGGAAAGACGTGGCACATCAACAAACCCGCACGCGACAACACCACCGAAGCGCAGGTTGTAGAGGTGGAAAAGGGCGTGTTGATGCTCAACATGCGCGACAACCGCGGCGGTAGTCGCGCCGTTTGCACAACGCGCGACCTCGGTGCTACGTGGACAGAACACTCTTCTTCGCGCAATGCGCTCATCGAACCCGTTTGTATGGCCAGCATCATCAGCGTTAAGGCCAAGGATAACGTGTTGAAGCGCGACATTTTGCTTTTCTCCAATCCCAATTCCACAAAACACCGCAACAACATCACACTGAAAATGAGCCTAGACGGCGGAAAAACGTGGTTGCCCGAGCATCAAGTGCTGCTCGATGAAGGTTTTGGCTGGGGTTATTCGTGCCTTACGATGATAGACCGCGAAACAGTTGGCATCCTTTACGAGAGCAGCGTGGCGCAAATGACGTTCCAACGCATTCCCTTGAAAGACCTGATGAAATGATAAGCGTGCTTTAGCATGGCATAACGCATAAAGAAAAGAAGTGGAGCGATGCCCCACTTCTTTTTTTCTTTTGCAATAAGCTGCTAGACAATAGCCTCAAGCCTTTTTTTGCTTTTCCTTTCTTCCAATGCCATGCAGTCTTGCATGTAGCCATTGTGCAGTTGCACCCATGTCTTGCAGGGAATGCCCAAATGTTTTTCGAGCATCATTGCCCATTCTTCGTTCAGATTGCGCTTACCTGCCAAAAACTCGTTAAGTTGCGCTGTCGGTACACCAATCATTAAGGCGAATGCATTCTTGTTTATGCCACGCTCGCGCAACTCCTCCTGCAATATTTCCCCTGGGTGAATTGCCCTTACCGGAACTAGTCTGTTATTTCTTGTTGCCATAGTGTGTACTGTCTATTTCTATTAATTCTACTTCCACCCCATCTTCCGTTTCTGTAAACAGCAATCGTTCTATTAATCCATTTGCAAGTCTAACGGAACTTATGGGAGTGCCGCGTTGATGCCTCAGCTTCTCATAATGCAGAAAGCTAAAAGCTCTTAACTGATCCGTACTGTCAACGTCAAACATAATTCCAACCGTACGAATATAGCCATCTACCAGTTTCTTATTCTTGCATAATGTTTTGTACTTACGGTCTTTTGTCTTTCCCGTTTCGTACAATTCTGTTAGGGCTGTGTCCTTAAATGTTACTTTCATGGATTGGAGGGCTTGTCGTTCTTTGTTCTATACAAAGGTATTGATAAATTATCAAATCTCCCAATGTTTTGCAATGAAATGTTCATTTGAATGTCATTGCTTTTGTTTCGCACCACGATTATTAGCAAATGGCCCTGTACCAAGCCGTTGGTACTGTCGGTACCAGCAGCTGGTAGCATGGCTACCAGTGTTTGGTACAGCCGATACCAGCGTTTGGTAGTGTGGCTACCAGCGGCTGGTAGTGACACAAAGGGCTGCAACAAGTGGGCGAAGACGTGGTGAAAGTGGCGCAAAGCCTTTGTGTGCGTGCAGCGGATGCACGAACAAGGCGAGTAGGATGCACGAACAAGGCGAGTAGGATGCACGAACAAGGTGAGTAGGATGCAAGAACAAAGTGTGTTGGATGCAAGAAATAGGTGAGTTGGGGTAAGAACAAGGCACGCTGTTGCTAGCTGTTCTTCTTATAACTCCACACTGCCCATGCGCTCATTATGTTGGCCATCGTGGCGAGAATGGCGAGTTGGGTGGTTAGTCCGCCTATGTCTGTGCCACGAATAAACACCGAGCGGGCGGCATCGATGTAGTGTCGAACGGGCACAATCCACGTAAGTGTCTGCGCCCAAGTGGGCATGCTGTGCACTGGAGTGAAGAGGCCGCTGAGCAATATCATGCAAACCATGATGAACCACATCACAAGCATGGCCTGTTGCATGGTGTCGCTGTAGTTGCTGACGATAAGTCCGATGCTGCTGAAGATGATGGTTAGCAGGGCCATGAGCAGGTAAAGCAAGGCCACATTGCCCACTGGGGCGATGCCATAGATGGCCCATGCCAACAACAAACAAAGCGAATAGATGATGAAACCGAAGAACCAGTAGGGCAAGAGCTTGGCCAGGATGAATTGACTTTTGCTTACCGGCGTTACGTTTATCTGTTCGATGGTGCCCGCTTCTTTCTCGCCCACGATGTTGAGTGCGGGCAAAAAGCCACAAACCATAATCATCACCATCGCCATCAGTGCGGGAATCATGTTCACCTTGTAGCTTTCGTGTGGGTTGTAAAGGGTGTTTGTCGTCACCATTTGTTGCTTGGGTGAGGGCAAGGGCCGGTTGTTGAGGTGTGTAGCCGCGACGATGTTGGCCAGGTATGCGCTGCCCAGTCCGCCCTTAGTGCCGTTTGTGGCGTTGGCAGCGATGAGCACTTGCGGCTGTTGTCCCTGTGTAAGCAGGCGTTCGAAGTGTTGCGGAACAACCATCACCACATCTGTCTGCCCCTCTTCCACACTGTTCAGTGCCTCGTCATACGATGGGGCCATGCCGTTGAAGTGGAAATAGTGGGAGTTTTCCACTTTGGAAACGAGTTGTCGCGACAGCGTTGAGCGGTCGTTGTCTACGATGCTCACCGTTACGTTGCGCACTTCCAAGTTGGTAATCCACGGGGCAATGCCCATTATCAATATGGGGAAAAGCACCACGAGCCGCAATACGAAGGGGTTGCGGCGTATCTGTATGAATTCTTTTTGTAGGAGAAATCGGAACATAACAATTAATTTTAAGCCTAAACCAGCCCCTCACAGCCTCACCCCCAACCCC